>JBHHWA010000190.1:0-2681 GCA_046756285.1 Thermoplasmata archaeon | reverse complement strand
CATAATCACTATCGGCCTGGCACTGTATTTCAGTGGCGCTGGGCCCCCCGAGCTACTGATCATCGGGGGCATAGTCGCCGTTCCGGGCCTCGTGTTGCTCGGTGTAGGGGGGGCTTTGAGATTCGTCGCAGCTCTCCTCTTGGCCGTCGGTATCCTTGGCATCGCTCTTCGCGCATGGAACATACTCGTATTCGGAAGCGGCATGTGTTGCGGCGGCCTTACTGGGTATGTCATCCTTTGGGGACTTTTGTGGGGAGTGCCCTCGCTCGCACTCGGGCTCATCTTATTGGCCGCGTCGTTCTTCCCCGGGAGGCCCATTCCGGGCGGCGAGACAGGGTAGAGGCCAGCCCTCTACGGCCTAGGCCTCCCGCAGCCGCGGCGTCCTATCTCCTGATTCGGACGACTGTCGAGGACCTTCCCCCGTCGGCTGGACGAACGCGTTTCTGGGAAGAGGCAGATTCACGCCTGAGACATCGCCTCCAAATCCGCCCGCGTCGGTATCCTGTCGCTGGTCCCCGCAGGCCCGCTCACCTGCGCCTTTACTCACGCAGTCTAATCCAGACGCTCGAGGACTTGGAGGGCCTTCAGCGTGATCATCTTGCTCGGCTCGCCTCGGCTCTCGAGGGCGAAGGGTGTGGGTCTCCTGTTCGGGTTCTTCAGAAGCCAGTTCGCATAACTTCCTTCGACGTCCGGATGTACCGCATCCAGGTTCCACGTGCCGTCCGGTCGTCGGTTCTCTTGGAGCCACCCCAGAGCGAATTCGAGCCGAGGATCGTCCCCGTATCCCAAGGCGGTCATAAAGTCGAGTCCCACCAACAGGTCGTAGTAGTAGTGAACCGGGTAGTGGAAGCGGTACCATGGCTCATACCGAGCCCCCTGCCGGTGGAGCTCCCTCTCCAAGAAGAATTCGGCGCCCCTTTCGACCACGCGCCTCATGCCCGCCGTCCACTTCGGCCGCGGGTAGGCGGCGAAGGCACTGAGCCCCTCCCAGGAGTCGAGGTTCCGGCCTTTCCCGAAGCAGTTCCACCCGCCCTTCGGGTCTGCACGCTCGACGAGCCACTCGAAGGCACTCCGAACTCGGGGTTCGTCCTCGTATCCGAAGCGAACGAGGGCCCGAGCGGTGTTCCCCACGATGCACAGGTGACCGACCCTCATGTTGTCGGCACCGAAGCCGCCGTCCTTCTTCGCGAAGCGGTCCATCCACAGCTGACAGGCCCTGTCGATGCGAGGATCCGACTTCGTAAGGCCCAGGTCGGATAAAATCAGGAGCATCCAATTGGTGGAGGTGTACTTGGGCCCGTAGAGGCTCTCCTCCCCGACCCACCACCCGCCATCCTCCTGCCGGTCCAGGATGGCGGCGGCCCATCCCTCGAAGGTGATCCTCTCCTTTGCGGATTGGACTTCGCCATCGTCTTCGGGACGCTCGAGGATCTGGGTAAGCGCGAGGTATTGGATGGAGGGTTCGTCCTCCTCTAGCAACCATTCCAAGGCGGGGTCCAACCCCACGACGTTCTACCTCGGACCCCGGTACGGTCCAGGTCCTTAAACCCACACGGACAGGATGATGCCCATGAGCCTCTTTCTGAACCGAAACCCACAAGGACGACTGCGATTTTGACTGACATAATGAGCTTCCTTGACGTGGAGACGTGGGACCGCATCCAGGCCGCAAATCAGGTGCTGCAGGCGCTTTGGGACTACCTGGAGAGTCGAGGCGAGAACATAGACCAACCCCAAGGCGATGCTGGTCTCGCCGGCGCCCTGTATTGGGTGGGCCAATGCCGAAGAGACAGAGAGGCGGGAATCGCCACGGAGAAGCTCGACGGGGTCATCTGGGATCCCGGCCAGGGCGGCTGGGTCTGTCAGCGTCATCTCGTCAGCCCCGATGAGGCGGCAGACGTTTGAGGCGCAGCGAACTTGCTCCGACCGTGGGTTACCTGGAGCGGCCCTCTGAGGAAGAACTGAAAGGCCTCCTGGAGAAATTTGGCCGGCTTCGCCGGCGAGTCGTCGATTGGGACTTGGCAGACGAGGAGTACACCCCGGACGACCCGCCTTGCGAGGGGGAGGTTGTCCCCCTGGTCCTCGATCAGGAAAATCGTCTCGCCGTCGTACGGCAGCGCGGCGGCCCCGATTACTTCACCATCCCCACGGGCCGAATCAACCGGGGCGAGGGGGTGGAGGCCTGTGCGATCCGTGAGGCCTTGGAGGAAACCGGATGCGAAGTTCACATCGAGGACGTCGCCGCGCTCCACCGGATACGGATTCGGTTCAAAACATCGAAACTGGAGAGGTGGTACTTTGTGGTCCTCTGCCGCGTGGATGGGCCAGCGGGGAGTCCCCAGGACACCGAGGAGATCTCCGAGGTCAAGTTTGTGGACCTTCCTGGGGAAATGCCCATCGAGTGGGCGCAGTCCGAGTGGTATGTATGGGTCTTGAAGGACGCCAGCCTCCTCCACCCACATTCCTTCTTAGTGGGGAAGTCCTCGGAATGAGGGTCACCAGGGGTTCCATCCTCACCCCTTCCTACTTGCGGACGCTGGAAGCCTCCTGGATCGCCCTCCGGGCAAGGGGGGTCAGGTCCACATCGTCGAGGTCCCCGAGGGCGACCCACCGCGCCTCGGCGGCATCGCTTCCGTGAAGTAGGCGACCTCCGACGGCCCGGCAGAGGAAGTCGACGAGGG
>JBHHWA010000189.1:0-2683 GCA_046756285.1 Thermoplasmata archaeon | reverse complement strand
GGGCAGAACAGCGTCCCCGAGTATCTGGCCATCTTCCTGATGTGTCGAGGGATGGCCACCTTGGCTTCGGGGACGGCTGGCGATGGAATCCAAGGGCCCACCTAAGGACGCCCGCAAGCTCGCCCAGATTCGACTCTTGAAGGAGCTTCTCCTTCCGCTTCAGATCATCGCCGTCCTGGCGGTTGCGGCGTTCCTGGTGGCCAACGCAGGGATTCGCGCGAACCCGCCTTACGTCCCCCTGCTGGCGGCGCTCCCCCTCCTGGTGATCGCCTTCGTGGTCATCTCGCTGGAACTCATCCTGTTCCGATTCCTGGAGATCCGCCACGCCCCGCGAGAGGGCCAGAAGTATATCCTCGTCGACATCAGCTGGCGGAACGCGAAGAAGGCCTTCGCCATCGCCCTGGTCCTCGCGCTGCTCCTGCTCGTTCCCCCCGTGAAGGCCCTGACCCTGAACCTCCTCTCTCCCACCTCGCAACGCGGCCTCGAAGCCGGAGGGACGCTCCCCGTGACCTTCACCAGCCAAGGTGCCCTGGGAATCAGTCAGGTCGAGAGCATACAGGTGGTCGTGGAGAGCGGCTCCCTCCGCGTACACATTCAGGAGGGGACCGCGCCTCCGAGCCTGACCGTGGACCTCAACGCGGGACAGCAGCGCACCTTCGCCCTCGCGTCCGCCCCCCTCGTCGCGTACACCGTCGCGTTCGAGAACCGGGGCGCGACCACAACCGCCTTCACCTACAAGGTGAACCTCGGCCTCCCCAACGGCTTCATCAACCTCGCGGCGCTGCTCATGGGGATCGTCGCGGCCTCGAACCTGGCCTGGCTGGTCTACCTGCGACCCCTTCGGGAGGCGGGTCTCAAGGCGATGCCCTCGGCCATGCGTCGGCGCCGACCGGCACGTCGGCCCCGTCCCGTCCGGGGGTGGCCTCCCCGGCAGCCTCCCTACCCGCGACGCCCCGTCGCCTGGCGATGGCCGTGGCAGCCCGTTCAGGCCCCCCGTTATCAGATCCCCCGCGGATGGAACCCCGCCTACGGGCCCTACCCCAGCCCCAAGCGACCCCTCTATGCGCGCGCCCAGCCCCCTCCCCGGCCCGATCCCAAGTCCATCCCGCCCCAAGCCCCCCCGCCGACGAAGCCCGAGACCCCCGCAAAGCCCGAGGGGCCCGCGAAGACGGAAGAGGAACTCCCCCCGCCCCCCGACGAGATGGAACCCTACACGGTCGAGGGAAGCCCTCCTCCCCTCGAAGGGGCCATCGAGGACCCCGATCGGGTCGCCCTGAAGGCCGCCGGGACCGACATTGGTGGGCTCCTCGACAAGGCAGAGGACCGCCTGGCCATGGGGGAGTTCCAGGAGGCGCTGGTGGACTACGAGACCATCCTCTCCATCGACCCGCGAAACATACCCGCGCTCGTGAAGATGGCAGAACTCCTCCGACGCGTCCATCGTCCCGGCGATGCCTTGGAGGCCCTGGACCGGGTCCTCGCCCTCGACCGGTGGCATCAGGGGGCGCTCTTGGAAAAGGCAAACCTCCTTGAGGGGGAGGGGCGGCACGACGAGGCGCTGGAGAGCTACAGCGCCATCCTCCAGGGCAGCCCCGCCGTACTCACGGCCCTGGTTCGGAAGGGAGACCTGATGGCCCGAATGGGAGAGCCCGAGCTGGCGTGGGAGGCGTACTCCGAGGCACAGCGTCTGGCCCCCGACAACCGGGAGCTTGCGGAGAAGATTCAGGTCCTTGAGGAGGGCCAGGGTTCCACGATCGATCCCGAGAGTCCCGCGTTTCGACTCAAGAAGGCGCGGGCTCGGCTCGGGCGGGCAAGCTCGAGGAGGCCTTGCGGCTCTGTGAGGCGGCGGCCGAGGAGGCGGCCGATGACCCAGAGGTGTGGGCCCTCAAGGGCGTGTTGGAGCAGGACCTCGGTCTTCAGGGACCGGCCATCGCCAGCCTCCGACGGGCTACGGAACTGAACCCGGACGACCAGGAGTCCGCGAGGCGGCTGGAGGGATTGCAACGGAAGGCCCAGGACCAGATCGACCTCGAGAAGACGCTGCGGGAGATCGAAGGCCTGGAGCCGTCGGTCGTGGGCGCCATTGCGGAGGAGTTTCGGAGCCTTCGCAAGCTGAAGCGGGTGAAGCTGAAGAGCCTGGCATCCCTGGAGGGCGTCACGGAGGCGGACGCCAAGGCCATCCTTCGCCGGATTCGCAGCGGAAGATAGGTTTTTACCGGAACCGCGTTTGGTTCGGGCCGTGAAGGCCTACCGCATCCGCGGGGCGTTTCTCATGGGCCGAATCCGGCAGTCCTTCGCCCAAGAGGTGGCCGCGGAGACCCAGGGGGAAGCCGTTTCGCGGGTCCTCTCGGACCTGGGAAGCAAGCACCGGACGAAGCGAAGGGACATCACGATTCAGGAGGTCGTGGAGCTACCGCGGGAAGAGGTGGAGGATCCCGTGGTGGCGTACCGGCTCGGGGAGGGATGAGGTGGCCGAGGAGGTCGGGCTCCAGCAGGCGGTAGCCGCACTCGAGAACACCCGGGCCCAGCTGGACGCGCTCACCCGGCAGGAAGAGGCCCTCCGGTACTCCCTCCAGGAGTACACGCGTGCCCGAGACACCATGGCGGAGTACAAGGATGCCCCGGTCGGAACCGAGATCCTCGTCCCCATCGGCGCGAACTCCTTCCTCTTCGCCCAGATCGC
>JBHHWA010000188.1:0-2705 GCA_046756285.1 Thermoplasmata archaeon | reverse complement strand
GGGGCACATGGGCCTTCGCCATCAGAATGGAATTCTTGACCTCGCAGGCGTTCCCCACGTGCGCGCCCGGGCCGATGTAGGTGGCCGGCCGGACGTAGCAGTTGGGGCCGACTTGGCTGCCTCGGTCGAGAAGGACCGGCCCTTCCAGCACGGCTCCGGATCGGACGCGGGCTCCTGGCTCCACCCGGACGGGCCCTTCCAGGACGGCGCCCTCGTCCACGTCCCCCGCAATCTCGGGGCGGAGTCCCTCCAACAGCACCTCGTTGGCCTTCAGGAGATCCCAAGGATACCCCACGTCCAGCCAGGGCCTGCGAAGGCGGTGGGCCATGACGTCGCCTTGCTCGAGGAGGAGCTTGAGCGTGTCGGTGATCTCGTACTCCCCGCGCGGCGACCGCCGCGTCTTCTGGATAAGGCCAAAGACGTCGTCGTTGAACAGGTAGATGCCGGCGTTCACCCACGGGCTGGCGGCCTTGGCGGGCTTCTCCTCCAGAGACACGAGCCGATCACCCTCCAACGTGACCGTGCCGAACCGTTCAGGGCGCTCGGACTGGGCGACGGCCACGACGGGCCGCGTCCCATCTCCGTGTTCCTCGAGCATCTCCGCGAGGTCTCGCGCGTCGAAGACCACGTCCCCGTTCAGGCTGAGAAACCGGGACCCTACGTGGCCCTCCGCCAGGGCGATGGCCGCTGCGGTGCCTTCCAGCGGCTCCTGCTCGACGTAGGCGAGTTCCATCCCCCCGTCCCCTTGGGCGAAGTGGTCCTTGAGCAACCGCCCGCGCCAACCGAGGAGGACGACGGAGGAGGAGATGCCCGCCGCCTGCAACCGCTCCAGCAGGTGCGCCAAGAAAGGCTTGCCAGCGACCGGGAGAAGGGGCTTGGGCCGATTGGCCGTCAGGGGGCGCATCCGCGTCCCCTCCCCCGCGGCCAGCAGAAATGCCTTCATGCCAGGGCCCCGGAGACCCTCGCACGGAGGGCGTCGTATATCTCCGTTGTCCTGTCCGCATCCCGGGCCTCCACGGTCAGTCGAACTACGGGCTCGGTGCCGGAGGCGCGAACGAGGGCCCATGCATCGTCGAAGGCAAACCGCCAGCCATCCAGCCGGCTGACCTCCGGGGCGTCGACGCCCTCCATGGCCTCGACTAAGGCTCTGAGATCCTGGTGGGTCGAGTCGTATGCCACCGTCCCTCTCCGAAGGGGGTAATCCGGGAGGCCCTCCAGACGCTCACTCAGGGGTCCCTCCTGGACCATCGCACAGAGATAGGCGGCGGCGAAGGGTCCGTCCGGGCCGAGGGAAAAGTCCGGGAAGATCCAAGTGCTGGAAGGTTCTCCCGCCAGGTCGCCTCCCTCGTTGACCAGGGCTTCCGCGACGTAGACATCCCCCACCCGACTTCGGATCACCGCGTCGTCCCCCAGCGTGTCCTCCAAGATCATGGATGCATCCACGGGCGCCACAACACGCCGGGCCCCGATGGCCTGAGCAAACGCGATGAGGAGCTTCTCCGGCTTAGCCATCTGGCCCTCCTCGTCCAAGGCGACCATCCGGTCCCCGTCCCCGTCGTGAGCGATGCCCAGGACGGCCGAGGAGCCTCGGAGGCGTCGACGCAGATCCCCGAGGGTCTCCTCGTTCGGCTCCGCCCCGCGTCCCGGGAAGGCGCCATCCGGCTGGCAGTGAAGGCAGACGACGCCACAACCCATCCGGCGGAGGACTTCGGGGGTCAGAAGAGCCGTGGCCCCGTTCCCGCAGTCGAGGACCACCGAAATCTCCGAACCGTCGACGGCCGCAAGGATCTTCTCCAGGTGCTCCCGGAGGCCGCCTGGATAGGGGTAGACGGCTCCGACTTCTCTCCACGAGACCGGGTCGGCAGGGGCCGCCAAGGCCTCCTCGAAAGCCGCGCGGCGCACCTCGTCGAACGCCATACCGGTGGGAAGCCAGAGCTTGAGTCCGTTGTATTCGGGCGGGTTATGGGAGGCGGTGACCATGGCTCCTCCATCGAACCCGGCCGCAAGGTGCGCGATGGTGGGGGTCGTCACCACGCCCGCGTCGTGGACCTCGGCCCCCCGCGAGGTCGCTCCCGCGGTCAGGGCCTGGAGAAGGGGGATTCCGCTGTCTCGGACGTCGCGGCCCACCACGACGGTTTCCACGAGGGAGCCCAAGGCGGCTCCCAGCTCCAGGAAGAGCGCTTCGTGGACCTCGACGGGGTATCGACCTCGGATTCCCGAGGACCCGAAGAGTGCCACGCCGCTCAATCGGCCCGCCTGATAAACCTTTCTCGGGCCAGGGGGCCAGCCAGGGGGGAAACTTTAAGAAAAGATACCGGCATTCGCGCCTGGGCCGGCTGGCCCGTGTCAAGGAGGGTCGAAATGGTAATGGAGCCTATCAGCGCAGAGCGGGCCATGCGGATCGCGCAGGAGAAGGGGTTGTCCCCCGGCCGGGTGAAGGGCACGGACGGCGTCCAATTCACGAAGGGGAACAATCCCCGGCTGGAGATCATCAGCTGGGACGAGTTCAAGCGGCTGCTACAGACTCGGGGCCTCCAAGTCTACGAGAGCGGCGGCTGGATGAAGATCATGAAGGGGTAGGCCGCCCGCCTACAGGTCCTGCTCCGCCCGAATCTGTGCCTCGATGGTGGCCTCGAGGAGCCTCGCCTCGTCCTCCGACCCGTGGTAACACTGGAGGACCAGTTCCTTCGTGTAGAGCTTGAGCA
>JBHHWA010000187.1:0-2706 GCA_046756285.1 Thermoplasmata archaeon | reverse complement strand
CGATCTTCGACGAGATGCCGCCGGAGAGGATGGCCGCCATGGGGGAGGCACAGAAGCCCTTCACCGACAAAATGCTCGAGCGCAAGATCCGGGGGACCGATATCCAGCTCGGCCAAGTCACGCCGCAACGGGCCGAAAAGTACGGCATCGACTTCGACGCTTGGTCCGCGTCCGTCCACGAGGCCCTGGAGACGGACCTATCGGACATCACGAAGCGCGGGAACCACTTGGTGGCTCAGCTCGAGGACTCGACGGAGGTTCGAGTAACCGCGAAGAACGGGACCGATGTGCGTTTTGAGGTGGCCGGCAGGAAGGCCCTCCTGGCTGACGGCGTCGTCGACGCCCAGGATATCAAGAAGGGATCCCTCTGGGCGAGTCTGCCCGCGGGGAGCATCTCCATCGCGCCCCGGGAGACCACTGCCCACGGTCGTGTCGTCTTCGACCGACTGGCTCTCTGGGGCAAGGTGCTCACCAACGTCCAATGGGAGTTCAAGGGCGGACAGATTCAGAGTTACTCGGTCGGTGCGAACCAGGACATCTGGGACAAGTTCTACGGTTCCGCCACGGGCGACAAGGATCGCATTGGGTCTCTCTCCATTGGTCTGAACCCCCGGGGAAGACCCCTGGACTTGAATCTGACAGATTGGTTCCTTGCGGGATCCGTCAGCATTGGAATCGGGAGCAACGACTACCTGGAGGGCGCCAACGAATCGACCTTCGAGCACTCCGGTAGCATCCTTGGCGCAACTGTAGAGTTGGACGGGACCGAGGTCGTGGCCAACGGCAAGCTGGTCTGAGCCCCCTGCTGGGTTCCCCTGGCGCAAGGAACAAATCACAACACAACTTTGGCCAGCCGGGCGGGGTCGGGCATGCGACACGTACACGACCGGGGAGGCTGGCCGGATGCAGACCCCATCGACCGATCAGAGCACGTGCTCGCCCCCTGGGAGCACGAGGTCCGCGCGCTCTACCGCGTCCTGAAGGCCTCGAAGGGACTCGTTACAACCGATGAGCTCCGCCGGGGCATCGAGAGTCTGGATCGGGAGGAGTACGAGAGTCTGGAGTACTTCGAACGCTGGGTCCGGTCTCTCGAGATAGTCCTTATCGAAAAGGGCGTCTTCACGCGAGAAGAGCTGGAACGGCAGTGGGAGGGGGACTGAGCCGTTTGGCGCGATTCAAGCGGGGGGATCGGGTTCACGTTCGGGTCGACTCGCCCCCCGGACACTTCCGGACGCCCCGGTACATCCAAGGTAAAATCGGTTTGGTCGAGGCGATCCATGGCACGTTCCGGAACCCAGAATCCCTCGCCCACGGAGGCAACGGCTTGCCCGAGCGGACCCTCTACCTCGTAAGTTTCCACATGGACCGCGTTTGGGGCGACGACTCCCTCGCCGGGAATCGGGTCCTAGTGGATCTGTACGAACATTGGCTCGAATCTACCTCGGAGGAAGACGCATGAGCGTCGGCCCCCAGGCGGCGGAGCGTGCGCGACACCTGATTTCCCTCCTCGTCGACAAGGGGGTCCTGACGGAAGAAGAGCTGCGGCGTTCGATGGCGGAGATGGCCGAATGGTCGCCAGCCATTGGGGCCCGCGCTGTTGCGAAGGCTTGGGTCGATCCCGCGTTCCGAGCCCGGCTGTTTACGGACGCCAAGGAAGCGTTCGCGGACCTGGGGATTACGGACGACTTGCCCGAGCGGCTCGTGGCTCTTGAGAACACCTCCCGGGTCCATAACGTGGTGGTGTGTACCCTATGCTCATGTTACCCCTCCGCCGTACTCGGCCCGGCCCCGGAATGGTACAAGAGCCTGAACTACCGCGCGCGTGTCGTGCGTGAGCCGAGGGCCGTGCTCGAAGAATTCGGGGTGAGCCTAGGCGCCGACGTGGAGGTTCGGGTCTACGACAGCACGGCCGATGTCCGATACTTGGTCGTACCCCGCCGTCCTCCGGGGACAGAGGCCCTGAGTGAGGAGGAGCTGCCCGACCTCGTTACCAGAGACAGCATGATTGGTACGGGCCTCGTCCAAGGACCCGCGGAGTGAGCGGTACCGGCTTGCTCAGATGCCCTGAGGCTGCCTCAGGGAGAAGCCCCAGAGTCGACCGCCTTGGCTAACGACCATGACTCCGCAAGTGCGGCACCTAAGGTAGGTGGCGTTCCCTCCGCTTCCCATAGGTTCCCACTCGGCGTGCCGACACTCCACGGGCGGCCGTTCGCGGATGACGGCCTTCAGAGACGAGCCCCCTCTGGGTGGCCCTGAACGCCGGAGCTCCGTCTGCCGTTTTCGCGCTGCTTCCCCGCACCCGGGCGCAACCGCGCCCAGAAGCCACCGGGGAAGGTACGACGCACGGTGCGTGCCTCCGCAAGGAGCCGATCTACCTCGGCCTCTCCGTATTCCAGCTTGAAGTAGCGGGCAAGTTCCGTCTCCTTTCGTCCGCGTACCTTCCATTCCTTACTCGGGTCCCATGTCCACATCTTGCTCACCTAACACGACGATACATGGGGGGACCATGCCGTTTGAGCCGGCGTCGGAAGCCGTTGTACGACGGGTGAAAGGTTAATACCCCCGTTCTAGACTAACTAGATATCAACTGGGCCGGAGGTAGCCGGTTGGAGCAAGAAGCAATTCCCCAGACTGAAGAGCATATGTACGCTGCGACCTTCCTCGCGCGACACGACTGTGTGGTCGGCAACGCGTCTCGCGAACACC
>JBHHWA010000186.1:0-2723 GCA_046756285.1 Thermoplasmata archaeon | reverse complement strand
ACGAGGAACACCATCGTGGAGCCGTGGATGGAGAAGAGCTCGGAGTAGGTCGCGGGGTCCACGACGTTGGCTCCGGGGGTGGTCAACTCGAGCCGCATGAGAAGGGCCAAAATCCCCCCGAGGACGAAGAATCCCATCGTGGTGACGAGATAGAGGATGCCGATGTCCTTGTGATTCGTCGTGAAGAGCCAGCGGAAGATGCCGTTGGTTGCCCATGCCCGCCGACGCCGAAATACGGCCTCCGTCGCCATCAGAAATCCCGAAGACTCGCTGGCTCCGAGCGCTGATTCGAGGAGGCGGTAAATAGCTTTGGCATATGCCTCCCAAACACGCCTTCAAACGCAAGGGGAGAAGGTTTTTACGAAGAGAGCGGGTGGGCCCCACCGATGGTTCGGCGCCATCATCCGGCGAGCCCGGCGGTTTTTCTCTTCATCATCATCGGCCTCGCCATCCTGGGGTCGGCCCAGGCCAGCCACGAGATCACGCCGGGCCAAGGGGCCATCGACCAGCTTTTCGTCCTCGTCTTCGTCTTGGCCCTGATCATCGGCATCGTCGTGGAGGGACTCCTGATCGCCGCCATCATCCTGTTTCGCCGTCGGCCGGGTTTCCACCTCCCCACGCGGGTGACCACCCACAACCCCCGACTGGAGTTTCTCTGGACCGCACTGCCGGTGTTGGTGATCGCCATCATCGGCGCGGCGACCTTTCAGACCCTGCTAATCACCGACACCATCCCGCAAGAGACCATGACCGTTCAGGTCATCGGAGAGCGGTTCTCCTTCTCCTTCATCTACCCCGACAACACGACGTCGGAGGGCCTCCTGCGGGTCCAGGAGGGGGAGGTCGTCCGTCTCGAGGTCACCTCCACGGATGTGATCCACAGCTACTTCATACCGGACTTTCGGCTGAAGATCGACGCCGTCCCAGGACGTGTAAACCAGTATTGGTTCCAGGCGCTCCAGGTAGGCACTTACGTCATACGGTGTGCCGAGTACTGTGGAGTCGGCCACTTCACGATGACGGCGACCCTGGAGGTCTTCCCCGCCGGGAGCCAGCCCGTGCCATGGGGTCCGCCCGCTTAGGAGGGGCATGTCTCGACGCAGGCTTGGTGACGATCAGCGGGGCATACCCCGCCCTCCCGAGGTCGTGGGGAAGGGTCTTCGGAGGGATCTCATCATGGCCCTCCTCATTGCGTGCCTCCTTTCCCTGCCCGTCCAACAGGCCCGAGGTCAAGCCTCCCTCCCCATCACGATGGGGGAATTCTTCTTCGGGCCGGGTTCCATTTCCCTAGACCCGGGGGAGAACGTCACCCTCCACCTTGTCAACGACGGCACGGTCCGGCACACGTTCACGCTCTTCGCGGAGGCAAACGCCGACGTGCCGGTGCTCGACAACGCCGCTCTCCTGGACTTTTACGCGCGGTCCCCCACACTGGTGGATGTCGAACTGACGGTTGGTCAGGAGGTCACCCTGAACTTCACGGTGCCCGAGACGGAGGGCCGGTACACCTTTGTCTGCATCATCTCGGGCCACTCGGTGAACGGCATGCACGGACTGCTGTTCGGCGGGGTCGAGCCGGGGGACGGCAACCTCTTCGGAGGAATCGGCATCGTCCAGGGCCTCCTCCTCATCTCCCTCGTCGGGGTCGCGGTCTTTGCCGTCATCTATCAGATTCGGTCAACCCGCCCCTAGGCGGGGAGGGGAGCAGGCGCGAGAGCCAGGCGGCCGTCGCCCAGAGGAGGAGGAGGCTGACCAGCAACAGGGCGGTGGCGAGCCCGAGGCTGAAGGCGAAGGCCGCGCTCGTCCCCAGGCTGAGCAAGGTAAACGTCGGCGCGAGGTAGGCGACGAAAAGGCCCGCGACGGGCGTGGCAAAACAGGCGGGGCAGAGGACCGCCAGGCCCGCCAGGGGTCCGGTTAGCGAAGCAAAGGCCTGACGATCCCGCGTCGCAACCCGGAGGAAGAGCACCAGGACGAAGCCCGACAAGACGGCCAGGGCGACCGCGGCGGCTACTGTGTACGGCCGGAGGAGGATGCCGATCCCTCCGGCGGGCGACCACACGACGGCAGGTCCGTAACCCAAGGGGCTCGGGAGCACCAACGGGCCGAAGGGTGCAAACGCGTCGGGGGTGAGGACGAGGATGCCCTGAAGGAGGGCGTACAGCAAAGCGTAGCCCACAGCAATCAGGACGAAGGCGACCTTCATGGAGGGCGGCTTGAGGGCCTCGCGCACCACGCCGAACCGCGGTTGCAGGAACCGGCGAACGCGGCCCCCTCCGGCATCGACTTGATCGGTAGGAGCGGCCTCGGCGCTTCCGAGCTGGCGGAAGAACGCGAACAGGACGAGGATGGAAGCGTTCATCCACACGAGGGGTGCCAGGGTGATGAACCAGTCCTGGACGATGGCGGTCTGAAGCTCCACGAGGATGATCCCCATCTCCACCAGGACGAGGGCCAGCAAGAGTGCGGTGGCTTCCCACCAGATCCAGCGGGGGGACAACGGGAGCATAAGCGGCCGCCGCTACTTGAGCCTCTAGGTTCGGACTGGCGGGTCACCAAATATAAATAAACGGGTCTCCTAGAACGGCCCTCCATGGCGAAGCGAGATCGCGTGGCAAAACGCGTCAAGGATCGGTGGAAGGCGAAGAGCTGGTACACTCTTCACGCCCCGCAGATGTTCAACCGGGCCGTCTTGGGGGAGACGCCCGCGGAGGAGGAGGAGCAGA
>JBHHWA010000185.1:0-2746 GCA_046756285.1 Thermoplasmata archaeon | reverse complement strand
ATCCCCTCCATCCTCTACGACAAGAAGAAGCACGTGGGCAAGCGCCTGGGCGCGTTTCAGAAGGCGAAGCGTCGGGCCTACCAGCGGATGCTCGGGGAGAAGGTCCTCAAGGTGAAGGCGCCCAAGGGCGGCGGCCGCCAGGAGGTCATCGCCGGGGCCATCACCCCCATCCCGCCGGTGACGAACCCCAACATGCGGGAGGTGGAGCTCCAGCCCCTCGTGAACAACTACTCCTACGTCCGCATCCTCTACGACGACCTCTCGAACCAGCACTTCTACGAGGTCCTGGAGCCGGAACTCACGGAGGAGGAGCAGGAGCTCCTCGGCGTCCTCAAGGACCTCATCATCGAGAACCTCGAGATGACCGCCCACATGGAGGACAAACAGCGCGAGAGCTGGCTCCGGAGCAACGTGGAGGGGCTCCTCCGGGATCTGGGCGTCAC
Source organism: Thermoplasmata archaeon (assembly GCA_046756285.1). Lineage (GTDB taxonomy): Archaea > Thermoplasmatota > Thermoplasmata > RBG-16-68-12 > JAJISG01 > JAJISK01. The sequence continues at coordinate 2,303 of JBHHWA010000185.1, read as the reverse complement.
CCTCCATCCCCTCCCCAAGGAGCGGATCATGTACAACATCGTCCGGGACTTCGTCCGCTACGGGGCCATCGACCCCGTGATGGTCGACCCCCAGGTGGAGGACATCTCGTGCGACGGGGTGGGCGTCCCCTTCTACATCTACCACCGGAAGTACGGCTCGGTGCCCTCCAACATCAGGTTCGACTCCGAGGAGGAGTTGGACAGCTACGTGGTGTGGCTGGCCCAGAAGTGTGGGAAGCACATCTCGGTCGCCCAGCCCATGCTGGACGCCTCCATCCCCGACGGCTCCCGACTCCAGGCCACCCTAGGGAAGCACGTCACGAAGAAGGGATCCAGTTTCACCATCCGACGGTTCCGGGAGAACCCCTTCACCCCGCTGGACCTTGTCGCGGGCCGCACCATGAGCCCCGAGATGATGGCCTACCTCTGGCTGGCCATCGAGAACGGGCAGTCCATGCTCATCTGCGGAGGGACCGCCAGCGGGAAGACCACGACCCTGAACGCCATCCTGCTGTTCATCCCGCCCCAGATGAAGATCGTCAGCATCGAGGACACGCGGGAGCTCAACCTGCCCCACGAGAACTGGGTGGCCACCGTCACCCGCCACGGGTTCGGCAACATGACGCCCGACGGTCGCCGGGCCGGGGAGATCGACATGTTCGACCTCCTGTCGGCGGCCCTCCGTCAGCGGCCGCAGTACCTGATGGTCGGTGAGGTCCGGGGCGCGGAATCCTACGTGGTCTTCCAGGCCATGGCCACGGGGAAGAGCGCCTACACCACCTTCCACGCCGACGACGTGCAATCCATGGTCCACCGGCTGGAGAACGACCCCATCAACCTGCCCCGGGCCCTCGTGGCCGCCCTGGACATCGTGCTCCTCCAGGGGCAGGTCAAGGTGGGGACGGAGATGACGCGACGCGTGAAGTCCCTGACGGAGGTCATCGGAGTGGACCCGGAGTCGGACGAGCTCATCACCAACTCCGCCTACACCTGGAACCCCGCCGAGGACTCCTTCTCCTTCAGCGGCCACAGCTACGTGTACGAGAAGATCCAGACGGCCCGCAACTGGACGCCGAAGCGGATGGAGCAGGAGGTCAAGCGGCGGCTGGAGCTCTTCCAATACATGGAGCGGACGGGGGTCAAGAACTACCGGGACGTTGCGCGGATCGCCTCCGCCTACTTCAAGGATCCCGAAGAGATGATGGCCATCGTTCGAGCCGACGTCGCTGAGCAATAGGCGTTCTCCGATCCACGCGAAACAAGGACTCGGGTCTTTGGCCACGGCTATGGCCACACGGGGAGGGCGCTGATTGACAGCATCTCTCGGGAACGTCCCCAGTCGGTGCGTCCTGTTGGACCGTCTCTTGGCAAGGGCTATGGCCAAAAGAAGTCCAGAACACAAGGGCGCGTCGGCCTAACCCCTCGTATAGACATCCCACCACCGATGCCGGACGCCCAGATCGCGGAGCTCGACGATGAGGCGGGAGGCCAACTCGGGTGGGAGCATGTACACGGACTGCCCCATGCGGAAGCCCCCTTCGTGCAGAAGACCAGGATACCGGTAGAGCTTGGTGGACCCCTTCAGCTTCCTCCTTTCGACACGACCGTGTAGAAATCGGTGAAGCTTCCACCGCTTCCCAGGTTGCCCCTCGGGGATGTCGAAGTGTACAACCGTCGTCTCCTCAAGCCCAAGTTTCTCGAGATACCTCGTCCTCTTCTTCCCAGTGGATTGCATACTTGGCCATTACCATGGCCAACTTAGGGGCTTCCCTGGGGGGTGAGTGAAAGTGAATGTGCTTCTGGCTGGGCCATTTCCCTCTCCGCCGTGGCGACGGGAGCGTGGGCTATAGCTATGGCCAAAGAACTACAGCTTCAGTCAGGAATCCGAGGGAGGTCCCTCACCCAAAGCCCTTCCCTACTTCTTCGTTTTCCGTTTGGCGAAGGGCTTCTTTACGATCTTCTTCAGGACCGCCTTCTTCTTCTTGGGCGGAGGCGGAACGCCTCCTGCGGGAGGCTCCGTGGGCGCCCCGGGAGGGATCGGGCCTCCGCCTGAGGGGCCTCCCGGTCCGGGTGGCGGGGCTCCCGGCGGGGTGGCCTCGCCGGTCATCGGGGTCCCGCAGCGGTGGCAGATCTTGGCGGTGAGGGAGTTGAGGCTGTTGCAACGCGGGCAGGGCTTCGAGCCCATCTTCCGCATCTCCTCTTCCTCCTTGAGCCACTGGTCAAAGGTCACGTAGGTCGGCTGTCGACGCCACCACTCCTGGAACTCCTTCTCCGAGGGCTGATGCGCGAGGGCGCGGGCCGCC
>JBHHWA010000184.1:0-2757 GCA_046756285.1 Thermoplasmata archaeon | reverse complement strand
GATAGAACCGGACGACAGCGGACACCCGGTGGCTAAAGAGAATCAGTGCACCAACGTCTCGGATCATGGACTCACCCATCGCAGCCCGCCCGGTTGCGGGTGCGAACTGCGAACCGTGGCATGGACTCGATTCGCCTTAAGCATGGCTTACAATCGGGTCAAGGACGTTGGCGGACCCCCGGAGAGGAAGGTCTCGGTCTCTACGCTCCCAGGATCATCACAGCGCTGCCTCCCACCACACCAAGGAAGAACGCGAGATTCCAGGTGGCAGCGTACCCTCCGCCCAGGACTCCCTTTCCTCGGTACCAAGGGATCCAGACAAAGAGGAGTCCAAAAGCCGCCAACAGAACCCCGGCAATGCCGAGGAAGCCGCTCACAGGCGAGACCAGAAGGATGACGATGATGACACCCGCAATCATCGCAACCCAGGCGTGCCACCACCAGGAACGCGCTGAGACGTTCAACGTCTTTCCTGGAACGGGGAGGACGACTTTGCTCGTCGTCTCGCGACCATGCCACGCGAAGTCGATGGACCAGGCACCGTAGAACTGCAGACTTCCAGCGAGGAAAAGGAAGAACCACTCAAGCGTCATCCAACGGTCATCCGAAGCTTGCTATATAGCGGGTTCTGGCTGCCCAGCAAAGAGAAGTCGGAACCTCTGGCACGCGATGGGCATGTTCCCTGACGGTTCTCGGCCGAGCTCTTTGCACATCTCGGAGAAATAGGCCCAGGACGATTTCTTCCAGGAGCTCAATGAGGCAATGCCCTCGCCGTAGTCGAGGGCGAATTGCTCATCGACGATCTCGGCAAAGGGGATGACTTCCACTTCGGTGAGCTCGATGACGCAGTAGGGCTCTTGTTCCAGGTCGACCACCACGACGACATCCCCCTCGTTAGGGACCCCAAAGCCCTTGGCTTCCAGTTCCCAGACGAGGCCACTCGTTGCTGTCTTCTGACCGCTTCTCACCAACCGGGCAAGCTTCCTCGCCCCCTCCTCCGTGTCTCCAAAGTGCCAAACCTCGTAGGACTCCGGCTTGGCCACGTCTGACTCCAGCGAGTCTAAGTATGCCTGCCAGTAGCGCTCAACTTTGGAGTTCTCGGGTCGCTCGGTCACTGCCTCGTCCCTGCCCCTTTTTACTTCGCGGATGGACTAGGGCGAACTAAGCTGCTTCCTCCTCTTCTTGCACGATCTGGTGAGCCAAGATACAGACCTCCTCCATGTCGTCGGCGACCTGAAGAAGAGTGGCTTGATCCCTGCGTTCGGCGTCGTCCCCCGGTTCATCTTCGGAAACCCGCGCTCGGTAGATCTCGACTTGCGATGTACACAGACGCAGGAAGTCCTCCGCGTTCTCCACCCCTTGATATCGCTCACGGTCTTGGAAGATGGGGTCCCCGCTGCGCTCGGTGAGGATGAGGCTCAGTGGCCAACCAAGCCATTCCCGAGTCGGTTCGGCGTCGGCGGCGATGGCCTTGTACCGATCCGTACGGACCTCTGGTTCCTCGCCAAAGGCACGCTCGTACAGGACGCGGTATCGCTCCCAGTCGGCCACGAGATCTCCACTCCCAACAGCACTTGGTACCTAAGGGTGCCGTCGAGGATACTGGCAGGTTTCTCCCTCATCGTGGCAGAGTTGTAGCACTACCATCGTAACGTCTCATCCGCGCCTGGGCCCGCGTAGGGTGAGTGATTTGGCCGCTCCGGGGGCAGCCAGAGCTGAGCGGGCTTGCTCGGCTTGTCCGGAGGCTTGCGCCAAGAAGCCGCTAGTCAAGACTTGAGCTCAACTACCAGGAGCTCGGCCGGTCCGTCGCCCAGATTCTCCGGTTTGTGCTTCGTGGCGGGGAACCACCCCGCGTCCCCCACCTCCCACGAAATATCCTCGGAGGTCCCGTCCTCATAGTGAAACCGCGCTCCCCCAGCGGTGAGGAACACCCCGACCGCGTTGGGATGCTCGTGCATCTCCGAGACTTCCTTAGGGCCGTACTTGACCCGCAAGACCCTCACCTGTTCGTTCTCAAACTCCACCTTGTAATGCTTCGAATCCACTTCTGCTGCGTCGAGTCCCATGCTAATCCTCCCGCGCGTTGTTCGAGGGTCCTACTCTGACGTAGTCGCCGTGACACACTCCACCTCCCCGCGGGGTGGCAGGGAGCCCAATGAGGCGTCCTTATAAAACCCGTTCCTCAAGTCCCAACGAGAGAGGGTAGCGTCTTGTCTCGCGAATCTGATTCCTCGCGGATTCTGACTGGGACGGATTTAAATAGCCGCGCATGGTAACACGGCCCAGGCAAGCAGGAATTTTCGGACGGCCTCCCTGGCTCTTCGACCAAAGGCCCCACACCGCGAAATGGCCTGATTTGTCGCAAGAGCGTGAGACCATGGAAGAGAAGAATCTCGTGAAGGTAGATGAGCTGACGCCCGCTTCCAAAAACGCGGACGTCACGGTAAAGGTCCTCAGCCTCGGCGAGCGGAAGACCATCGACTCCAAGTTCGGTGGATCCCGCGACCTCGTGGAGGCCACGGTCGGGGACGAGACCGCGACGGTCATCCTCACCCTGTGGGGAGACCAGATCGATGGCGTGGCCCAGGATGACGTCCTGGAGATTGACAACGGCTACGTCAGCCTCGTGCGAGGCCATATGCGCCTCAACGTCGGGAAGTACGGCTCCTTCAAGAAGTCGGACGAGGAGATTCCCGAGGTGAACACCTCGGTGGACCGATCGGCCGACGAGTACGAGTCGGACCGACGCCCGCCCCG
>JBHHWA010000183.1:0-2771 GCA_046756285.1 Thermoplasmata archaeon | reverse complement strand
GGCAGGCGCGTCGGCCAGCACCACCTCGCCGTGCTAGGCGAAGGGGACCGAGTCTTCCTCGAAGCGGAGCGCGACTCTGTGGTCATTCTGGGGGCCGGTGAGCCCGTGCGAGAGAGCATCTCCCGGTGGGGGCCGTTCGTCATGAACACCCGGGAGGAAATCTTCGAGGCGATCACGGACTATCAGCACGGCCGACTCGTCCAGAAGAAGGCGGCGGACGTTTAGGTGGAACCCAGCATGGCAAGCGAGACCATCCAAAGTTCCAACCTCAGCCGGGGTTTGCCCCCCGGCCAGAAGTACGTCCGCACCTTCCCCGTCTACGACATCACGCCTACGCGACCGGTGTTCGACCCTCAGACCTGGCGATTCAAGGCCTGGGGTGCGGTGGAGGAGCCCCTCGAGTGGTCCTGGGAGGAGCTGATGGCACTCTCCACGGTCGAAGTCGAGGCCGATTTCCACTGCGTCACCAAGTGGTCCAAGAAGGCGCTCGGCTGGAGGGGGGTGCCGACGGCGCAGATCGTGGAACGCGTGCGGCCGGAGAGCGATGCGGTCCAGGTCATGGCCCATTGCCTCGAGGGATACACCACGAACGTTCCTGCGGATTACCTGCGTCTCGAGGACAGCATCCTCGCCTTCGAGATGGGAGGAAAGCCTCTTACCCCGAATCACGGCGCCCCGATGCGTCTCCTCGTCCCCCAGCTCTACGCCTGGAAGAGCGCGAAGTACGTCAACGGGCTGGAGTGGCAGACCGACTGGCGCCCCGGCTTCTGGGAGCAACGGGGCTACCACATGATTGGCGATCCCTGGGACGAACAACGCTACTGGGAGCCCATCGAGAAGGTCCGGGAGTGGTGGCGCAGGGTCCGGGTCGCCAAGGTCGAGCGGCCGGGAGACGAGGAACCGTAGCCGTCACCGCAAGAAGAAGAAGGCCAAGACGAGAATGGCCATCGCGCCGAACCAGAGGTAGAGAAGCTGGCGGCGCTTGCGGCGGAGGACGCCCGTGTGTTTCTCCCGGCATTCGTCCGAGCAGAAGTCCTCCGAAGTCCGGACCGCCTTCCCGCAGGAGAGACAGTGACCATGTTGAAGGAGCTTTTCGGCCATCCTGGGTTCACAAAACTGGGTGGTCGTATTAAAGGGTGAGAGCGGACCTACTCCTGCTCATTCGCACGCTGAAGGCTGAGCTCTGCCATCTTGAGGTTCCCCATCAGCTCGTAGATCTTCGCCTTGAAGATCCAGAGACCCGGGTAGTCGGCGTTCACCACACCCACTTGGTCCAGGAGTTCGATGGCCTTCTCGTATTCCTTGCGCATGGCCAGGTAGGTCGCCTTCGCGAACAGCGCGTCGGCGTCCTGGGCGTTTTCCGCCAGACGGTCGTCGATGGACTTCATCCGCTTCTCGAAAATGGCTTGCCTCCGACGAACCTCCGAGACCTCGAAGCCGGTCTCCGGTGCGTCGAAGTCGGCCAGTAGGCCCTCAAGCATCGAGGTCGCTACGTCCGTCGCCTCCGCTGGTGCCGGTTCGGTACCCTCTACGGCCGCGTCCAAGGCGTCCAGCGCGGTCAGTGCCTCGTCCAGGTTCCCCATGCCCTCGTCGAACGCCTCGGGCTCCGGTCCCCACATGGCCGCCTCGGGGGGCGCATACGCCGCAGGCTGTCGGGCCCGGCGGCGCAGCAGATCGAAGTGGTCCAAGGGGATCGTGGCGAGGAGGGCCCCTAGGACGATCAACCGCGGAATGTTGACGGCATCGAAGTAGTACGGCGAAGTGCGCAGTGCGAGGATCAGGCTCACCACCATGATGCCCGTGATGGCCAACCCCATCAGCCGATCGAACCGGGGTCGGGAGTAATGGAGAAAGGCGTTCGCCCCCGCGAGGCCGGCCCCCATCATGAGGAGTTGAAGCTCCGGGGATCCAAGGAGAAACATCGGCGTCAACTCAAACGCCCAGCGTTCGAGGAGGCTGCTGGCGTTCCAGAGGACAAAGACGGTCTTGAAGGCCAGGTAGAACGCGAGGAAGGCGTGGATGCCCAAGGCCAGGGAGCGCGGTCGGATGTAGAGAAAGACCCACTGCCTGAGGGTGGGGTCGCGATAATAGGACCCTTCAGCGGCCGTGGATATCCCTCCTGATCCGGGTGCCCATGAGGAGAACCGCGGCAGCGACTGCAAGGAGGATGAGGAGCCAAGGCGGAAGGACGGCCAGCCCCCCGAGGGCCTCCGATAAGTAATCGAGTTGGGCAGTGGCATTCAGGCCATCCAAGTCGGTCGCGGTAACGCGAAGCCAACGTCCGATGAGGGGAGTGATGGCGAATGTGACGCGGAGCTCGCTTCGATCCGCGATGGTCTGAGGATTCATGTTTACGCTGGCCAAGGATTGAGCACGGACGAGAGCCTGGCCGACATTGTCCCTGAAATTCGGGTCCCAGATCGAGCTCGCGTTGGTCAGGTACGTCTGAAGAATGACATGGGCAACCGGGGTGCGGAACTCGTCGAGGATTTCCATGTCCACGCGCAGAATGTCCCCCCAGGAGTTGTCATCGCGGACAACCACGTCGATACGATTGAGGCCGTCCTGGGTTCCAATCCCGACTCCCTCGAGTTCTGGCGCGACGTTACTGACAGTCACGCCGGGTGTTTGGGCCCGCGCCACGGTGGGGAGCAGGAGGAGGGAGACGACTAGCAGACATGGAATGATGAGGGGGCCCATGCGAAGGGCCCTAGGAACCGCCTTTCTTCCTGCGGGTCCTCTTGTCACGTTTCCTGTCGCCTCCTTTGGGT
>JBHHWA010000182.1:0-2772 GCA_046756285.1 Thermoplasmata archaeon | reverse complement strand
CATCCCATCCCAGGAATTAAGGGTTATGGGGTGAGTCTATATAATGATTCTGAGGGGCCTGGCTCGGGGGATTTTTGGGGCGAAAAATCGCCCTCCATGCGGGGAATTCCTCCAGGGTCCTAAGGGGTTACGTCAGCCGCCAACGGGGGCCCTTGGAGGTATCCTGGAGATCCACCCCCAGGTCACGAAGCTCCTTCCGAACGCGGTCGGAAGTGTCGAAGTCCCCCTTCACCCGCGCCTCCTCCCGAACGCCCACGAGGAGCCGCATGAGGCCTCGGAGCAGTTCCGAGGACGCGCCCTCAGGTGTCTGGAAGAGCCCCAGCACCTCTCCGTACACGGCGAAGGCGTCCAGAAAAGACTGCAACGCCGTTTGGCTGAGGCCCTTCTCCACGGCGGTATTGAATGCGGTGGTGAGCTGGAATAACGCCCCCAGGGCGTCCCGCGTGTTGAAGTCGTCGTCCATGGCCCGCTGGAATTCCTGCGCGCCGACCTTCAAGGCCTTCCGGAGCCCCGCGTCCCCCGGCGCCTTTCCCTTCGGGGCGTCCTCGATCTCTCCGTTGGCACGGGCGAGAGCCTCCGCCAGGCGGCCGTACGCACTCTCTGCCTCCTCTAAGGCTTCGAAGGTGAAGTCGATGGGGCCCCGGTACTGCGTGTTTACGAGGAAGAACCGGAGAACCTCCGGTTCCACGCGCTCCAGGGCGTCCCCGACCGGCACGATGTTGCCCAGGGACTTGCCCATCCGCTCCCCCTTCGTGACCACGAAGCCCCCGTGCATCCAGTACTTGACGAAGGGAGTCACGCCGGTGAACGCCTCGGCTTGCGCGATCTCCGCCTCGTGGTGGGGGAAGATGAGGTCGTTGGCGGCCCCGTGGATGTCGTATTGAGGCCCGAAGTGGGCAATCGTGATCGCCGTGTCTTCAATGTGCCACCCGGGGCGGCCGGGCCCCCAGGGGCTGTCCCAGGTCGGTTCGCCGGGCTTCTCCGCCTTCCAGAGGGCAAAGTCATGAGGGTCCCTCTTCCGTTCGTCGACTTCCACGCGTGCCCCGGCGCGCAGTTCCTCTTGCTTGACCCGGGAGAGCTGGCCCCAGGAGGGATAGCGGTCCACCTCGTAGAAAACGTCTCCGTCCACCTGGTAGCCAAAGCCCTTCTCGACCAAGCCGCCAACCTGCTCGATGATCTCGGGCATGTACTCCGTCGCACGGGCGTAGAGATTCACGCTTGTCACGCGAAGGAGGCGCATCGTCTCGAGGTAGTCCTCGAGAAACCTGTTTCCCAGGTCGTCCCAAGGGGTCCCCGTCTCCCCGGAGCGTGTGACGATCCGGTCGTCCACGTCCGTGACGTTCTGCACGTAGAAGACGCTGTATCCGCGATGGCGAAGGTATCGGGCCACCACGTCGAAGGCCACGTAGGTTCGCGCGTGGCCCACATGCGTGTAGTCGTATGGGGTAATCCCGCACACGAACATGTTCACGCGCTTGCCTCGGAAGGGAACGAAGTCCTCCTTGGTGCGGGTGAGGGTGTTGAAGACCTGGAGGTCCATGACAAAGGTTCCATAGGTCGTCGAATAATTAACGTTCGGCGCCCGACGGAGCGAGCCCGGCACGGTTATATCGCGCCCAGAACGTCCCGCGGCATGGCCCTTGAAGCCCGCAGGCTGACAGGGCTATTCGTCATCCTCGGCGCGGCCCAGTTCGCCTTCGGCCTGATGATCCTAGCCGCGCTGACCCCGGTTACAGCGTCGCGGACGACTCGATCAGCTCCCTCGGGACGCGGGAGGGCGCTCTCTGGTTCAACGGCTCCGTCATCCTCCTAGGCCTCTTCGTCCTTGCAGCCGCCTATTTCATCCGAGGCGTCTTCGGAAGCCTCGTCGTCACGATTCTCCTCGCAGTGACGGGGATCGGGGCCATTGGGGTGGGCGTCTTCCCGGCCAGTGATCCAGCGTCGGGGATCCATGCGGTGTTCACCTTCATGGCCTTCTTCTTCGCTAGCATCACGGCCATCTATGCTGCGCGGTTCTTACGGACGCCGTTGCTGCACTTGTCCATCGCTCTGGCCGCGGTTAGCCTCGTCTCTCTCGTCCTTTGGGTCTCCGGCACTTACCTGAGCCTCGGGTTCGGAGGTATGGAGCGAATGATCGTGCTTCCCGTACTCGCATGGGCGATTGCCTTCGGCGGATACCTCATGGCCGGCGAGACTCCGTAGGAACCTACACGAGGACGGAGGGCGGCCGAACCTCCGCCAGCACCCCTTCCCCTGGGAGCCGACCCGCGTAGGCCTGCAAGTACGGCCGAAGGTTTCGGAAAATTCGAATCTCTGCCTTCTGAAGGTGCTCGCCAAAGGTCGAAGGCGACACACCGGCGCCCTCCGCGAGCCGATCGATCCGGGTCTCGGCAGGGATGGTGTAGTAGCCGTGCTCCAATCCCATAATGAGGGCGGACAGCTGGCGGTCCGTGACCCCGGCGAAGAGATCGGAAGCGGGGACGAGCATCATCTGTTCCAAACCCGCGTTGTCAATGGGACGTAGCGACGTTATCCGCACCTCTCCGATCTCGCGAATCCTTCGGAAGAGATCCCGAAGCGACTCCTCGCTCCATGCCAGAACACGCCAGGACTCCCAGCCGTTCCGGAACGCGACGGGTGGAATATCCCAGACCCCGGACGCCCTGACGGCTTCGCCAATGGACGGAACTGCATGCCCCCCCGATCCCACTTCACCCCCCTTCGTGGCGCACGCGCATCGCTCGGTGATGATGAGGGTGGTCTCGTCTCGCT
>JBHHWA010000181.1:0-2824 GCA_046756285.1 Thermoplasmata archaeon | reverse complement strand
CGCTCCCGATTCCCCCGAAACTCCGAGACGACCTTGAGGGCCAGGGCCCGCATGCCGCCGAGGTAGGAAGACATGACGTAGGTGGACCCGACCCCGTCGATGTCGTGGATTTGCCTTGGGGGCATGGAGACGGTCCCGCGGGCGTGCTCCACCAGGCCCCGCTCGACCGCGTCGATGACCGTGCGCATGTCCAGGACCTCCTCGAGGTCCTCGCGGGTCAGGACGAGCACGAAGACGACTAAGGAGGCGGCGAGGAATAAGGCTTCCCGGGGTCTGGCTGGCCCCCGCTCATCTATTTATAGGCTTCACGATTGCCAACGCGAGCCCCGATCATTAAGGAGGATGGGACGCAGTGGACGTGGGCCTCTGGCTTCTGATTGCTCTTAGCCTGCCCTTCCTCCTGGTGCCGTTGGTCCCGCTTCTCCGGCGGCTGGGACCTCGTGCTCCCGGATGGGCGGGTCTGGCGGTCGGAACTGCGTCGTCCGCGATCCTCGTCCTTCTGTGGACCCTTGCCGGGGAGGTCCTGGTGGTCCTTCCTTGGATCCCTTCCGCCGAGATCGAGATCGCATTCGCCTTCCGCCTCGATTCCCTCTCCCTCCTGTTTGGCCTGCTCGTCACGGGCATCGGCGCCCTCATCTTCGCCTACTCGGCCACCTTCATGGCCCGGAAGCGGGTGGCGGGTCCTTTCTACCTCTACATGGCCCTGTTCATGGGCTCCATGCTGGGGCTGGTCCTCGCGGGGGACCTCATCCTCCTGTTCCTCTTCTGGGAGCTGACCACCATCAGCTCCTTCCTCCTCATTGGCCTGGAGAAGCGAGACAAGCGATCCAACGACGCCGCCCTGAAGGCGCTCCTCCTGACGGGTCTCGGGGGCATCGCCCTCCTCCTCTCCTTCCTGGCCATCGGGTTCGTGGTAGGCTCGTTCAGCCTAGAGGTCGTCCTTGGCGCCGGCAGCGACGTCATGTCGAGCGACCTCTACCTGCCGATCCTCCTCCTTTTCATCGTAGCGGTCCTGGCCAAGTCGGCCCAGTTCCCCTTCCACATCTGGCTCCCGGACGCCATGGTGGCTCCCACCCCCGTGAGCGCCTACCTCCACTCCGCGGCCATGGTCAAAGCGGGCATCTTCCTGCTCGCCCGCTTGTTCCCGGTCCTCGGTTCAGAGACCTGGATCGCCATCCTCCTCCCCCTCGGGATCGGCACGATGATCCTCGGGGGACTCCAGGCAATCCGGGCCACCGACCTCAAGCGCATCCTCGCCTACAGCACCATCAGCCAGCTCGGGCTCCTCGCGACCTCCTTCGCCCTGGCGCCGGTACTGGGGCCAGGAGCTGGCCTCCTCCACACGGTGAATCACGCGGTGATGAAGGGCGGACTCTTCCTCGTGGCGGGCACCGTCATCTACGCCACCGGGATGAACGACATCCGGGAGTTGGGGGGCCTCCGTTTCGGGATGCCCATCACCGCCGTCGCGTGCGGGCTGGCCGCCTTCTCGTTGGCCGGGATCCCCCCGCTGGGGGGCTTCCTCAGCAAAGAAGTGTTGTTCGAGGGGACATGGGAGACGGGCCCCCTGTGGGCTTCCGTCCTTGTTGTCATCGGCGGAGGCCTCACCTTCGCCTACGCCTGGAACTTCTTCGCGCGCCTCTTCCTGGGACCCCGGCGTAGCGACGTGAAGGAGCCCCTTGCGTTGGCCGTTCCCGCCCTCGCCTTGGGGGGGCTGGCCCTCACCCTGGGCCTCTTCCCCGGCCTGGTCACGGGCGTCATCACAGGGACCCTCTCTCCGGGCGAGGTGTTCGCACCCTCCCTCCTGAGCGTAAACGCCCCCGCTGCGATCATGAGCATCCTCTCGGCCCTCCTGGGCGTCCTGCTGATTTGGCGGTACGCCGGGAGCCAAGCGCTCTTGCAGCGGGTCGCCCGCGGTCTCCGTAGGGTAACCCCGAGCCGGGCCTATGGCATCTTCATCGGTGGGGTACAGGGCGCGGGCCAGCGCGCGGCGTTGGCCGTCCAGAACGGCTCCCTCCGTCGGTATAGCCTCGTCCTGCTCCTCGCCGTCGCGGCGGCCCTGCTCGTCCCCCTGATTCCCCTACTCGGAGCGCCCCTCCTCATCCCCACCGTCGTCACCTTCCCGGGCCCCGACCCCATCACCACCGTGGCCTTTGCCATCGTCCTCGTGGCGATGATCGTCTTCGCCGTCCTCGCCGCACTCCTCCGAGCGACCCTCCACGCCGTCCTGAGCCTGTCCGGAATGGGCTTCCTCCTGGCCATGGCCTTCATGCTCCTGAACGCCCCCGACCTGGCCATGACCCAGGTCCTCGTGGAGCTCGTCTTCCTCGTCATCTTCCTCATCGTGATCTACAAGCTCCCGCTCCGGGCCATCAAGCCCTCCCCGCGCCGACGGGCCTCGGACGTCCTCCTGGCGATCGGGATCCTCATCGGCATCACGGCCATCGTGAACCCCTCCCTGGCGACGTTTGGCCAGGGCGACTCGGTGGCAGAATTCTACCTCGACCCGGATCTCGTGAATGAGACGGGGGGGACCAACGTGGTGAACGTGGTCATCACGGACTTCCGGGGCTTCGACACCCTCGGGGAAATCACGGTCATCGCCCTCGCCTCCCTCGCCCTGTTCACCCTCTTCCGGAGGCGACGCCGTGGTTAGCGTGGTGGCGCGGGTCATCACCGCCACCGTCCTCTACGTGGGCATCCTCTTCTCCCTCAGCCTCTTCCTGGCCGGCCACAGCAGCCCTGGGGGCGGCTTCATCGCCGGGGCGATGACGGCGAGCGCCTTCGCCCTCCTCTACGTCGTCTTCGGGCGGGAGTACGTGGA
>JBHHWA010000180.1:0-2828 GCA_046756285.1 Thermoplasmata archaeon | reverse complement strand
CCACGATGAAGGCCACTGCGGGGGCCACGGCCATGGGGACGAGGACCCGCTGGAGGGTGGAGCCGATCTGGACGGCCTCGATACCCGCCACGGCGATCCCCCCGCCGATGAGGGCTCCCACGAGGACCTGGGTCTCCGAGATGGGGATCCCGCGGATGTACGTGATGACGTCGAAGGCCAGGCCGCCCAGGATGATGCTGACGATGAACTGGGAGGTGATCAGCTCGGGATCGACGATGCCCTTGCCGAGGGTCAGCGCCACCGCCTCCCCGAAGAAGATGCCCACGAAGTTTCCGGCGGTCGCGAGGGTAACCGCCGCGAGCGGCTTGAGCACGCGGGAGCCGACGACCGTGGAGATGGCGTTGGCGGCGTCCGTGAAGCCGCTCCAGAAGGTCCACACGATCAGGAAGCCGAAGGCGGCCACGAACCACGGGTCGACCGTAGGCGATCCCCACCCTAGCGGTACTTCACCGCGATGTCGCTCAGGTAGTCGGCCACGTCCTCGCAGTAGTCCGTGGCGAGCTCCATCTTCTCGTAGATGTCCTTGAGCTTGATGACGTCCAGCGTGTCGGTCCCATTGAACAGGTCCGCCACGGCTTCGTTCAACACGTCATCCGCCTGGTTCTCCAGACGGTTGATCTCGACGGCCAACGCCTCCACCTCCGACCACTTGCTCCGGTTTCGGATGAGATTCACCCCTTCCTCGACGAGCTGAACGGATCGATAGATGAGTTCCGCCAGTTCCACCATGGGCGGGGTCGCCGTCTCCACCTTGTAGAGGTCCAGCCGCACCGCGGACGCGTAGATCATGTCCATGACGTTGTCCATGCTCGAAGCCAGGGCGGAGATGTCCTCCCGATCGAAGGGCGTGATGAAGGTCTTGTTCAGCGCTTCGAAGGTGTCGTGGACGGCCTCGTCTCCCTCGTGTTCGATGTCCTTGAGCTCCCTTCGGCGGACCTCGACGTCACGGAAGTCGCCCACGAGCCGCTGGAGGGCCTCTGCGCCCTTGACGAGAACGGTGCTGATGGCGCTCAGCAGGTCGTAGAACTGCGCCTCCTTCGGGAGAATCCACTCCTTGAACCCCATGCCGACTCGGGGCTGCAGGCAAGCCGCGCCTTATAGAGACTCTGTTAGGAGATTACTGTGTCAACTGATGGCATGGTTACCCCTATATAGTCTAGGGAGATGTCCCGGACGAGCGGGAGAGAATCGGGGAACGCGGAGGGGAGCAGCCGATGGAAGCACGAAAGGTGCAGATGACCGGGGGCGCCACGTACACGATTTCCTTGCCCAAGCCATGGGCACGGGAGATGAAGTTGAAGCCCGGGGAGACGGTGTTCTTCGAACAAGTGGGCGACACGCTCGTCCTCCGGACCTCAAGGGGGACAGCCCCCGAACCGCGGACCAAGGTCTTGCGCGTCGAGGGGACGGAGGGGCCGGAGCACGTCCTCCGCAAGCTCATCGGGGCGTACATCACCGGGTACCAGTTCATCGAACTCCGTTTCGGGGCCGGCCTGGCCGCCGAGGCGCGACGCGTCGCGCGGGAGTTTACCCGCTTAGTCATCGGGGCGGAGGTCGTCGAGGAGACGGGAAAACGGGTGTTGATTCAGGACCTGGCCAATCCCATGGAACTCTCGGCGGACAAGTGCCTCCGTCGGATGTACATGACCGTCCGGTCCATGGCCGAGGACTCCATCACCGCGCTCCACGCGGGAGACCCCGAGCGGGCGAAGGACGTCCCCCCGCGCGACGAGGACGTGGATCGCCTCTACTGGATGGTCGCGAAGCAGTACCACCTGGCGGTGGCGGACCCGAGCTACATGGCCGCCTACGGCCTGCGGGCGAAGCTGCACCACTTCAGTACGGTGGCCAAGCTCCTAGAGCGGATCGGGGACCATGCGGAGAAGATCGCGACCGCGGTCGTTCAACTCGGGGCGGGGCCACCGGAAGGCGCCTTCCTGACGAAGGTCGAGGACGCGGTTGCGTTCGCCTTGGCCCTCCTGGACAAGGCCTTCACCTCGCTCATGGCCGATGACTTGGACATGGCCAACGAAGCGTTGGACGCGTGGTCTCCCTTGGCCCGCCAGGTCGACGAGTTGTCCGAGCGCGTGAGCGGGGCCGAGGGCGTTCGTCTCCTTCCCCTCGCGACGGTCGTGGATAGCGTGAGCCGGATCGGGGGCTACGCCTCCGACATCGCGGAGGTCGCCATCAACGTCGTCATGAGCCAAGAGGCCTGAGTGGCCTCAGCCCCCTAGCCCTCCGAGGTCGAAGCCCCCGGCCTGGAGCTGCTTCATCAGCTGCCGCCGCATCTTCCGGTTGCCGGCCAGGCCGCGGATGGCCTTGCGGGAGGTGTTGTAGTACTTCACCAGCTCCTTCACCTCCTTCGGGTCCGTGCCGCTCCCCCGGGCGATCCGGAGGATGCGGGAGGACTTCAGCAGCTTCGGGTTCTCCTGCTCCTCCTCCGTCATGGAGTCCATGATGAAGCGGAAGCGGCGAAGGCGGTCCTGGGTCTCCTCCAGCTGCTCCTCCGTCAGGGTGGCCGAGACGCCGGGGAGCATGCTGAAGATCTTGGAGAGGGGCCCCATCTTGGTGAGGGCCTCCATCTGCTCGTACATCTCCTTCAGCGTGAAGCGGCCGGAGAGGAGCTTCTTGGCCGTCTCCTCCATGGCCTCCTGGTCCAAGGCCTCCTGGGCCCGCTCCAGGAGGGTCTCCAGGTCCCCCATGCCGAGGAGGCGGGAGATGTACCGCGGCGGCTCGAACTTCTCCAGGTCCTCGATCTTCTCCCCCACCCCCACGAAGGAGATGGAGGCGCCCGTCTCGGCCACGGC
>JBHHWA010000179.1:0-2829 GCA_046756285.1 Thermoplasmata archaeon | reverse complement strand
CCACAGATGCTTCAGCAGCTCTCGGATGCCTCGCACGGCGGCCATGTCGCCGCTCCAGGACTCCAACACGTCCCCATAGTCCACACCAATCTGCTGAGAAACCAGGGAGATGCGAGTCGCCAGGGCGGCGTGATCCTTCCCTCGGAAGACGACCGCCACCCAATGGTGGACCCCCCGCTCGATGAGGATGCTGAGGCGGCCAAATTCAATTCGCCGCATGGGGGATTCGTCGCGCTCCGAGAAAGCGTCCATGACGAAATCCTGCACCGTCTTCAGCATCGCGGCCAGGATGTCTCGGTCCTTATCCGGTGTCAAGGTGCGCGACAGGTGGGCAACCAAGATGCCCGAGGCGTCGATGACAAACACCTCTTCGATGCTGAACGCCTGCAGTCGCCGCCGAATGAGGAAAAAGGCCAGCAGGCCACCCCCGGCAGAGAGGACGAGGGCGAGCCACAGGAGCCACCCAGGAATGGGTTCCCCGAAGACCTCGAGGGCGATGGTGCCACTGAAGACGGTTGTGGGAGGGGTTCCTCTCCCATCAGTGTAGTCCAAGGATAGGCGGAGGGACTCAACCCGGGGTTCGCCATTGGCTTGCAGCTCAATTCCGAGAGAGATCACCCCCGCTGCGGGAATCGGGGTGATCCGCCAGGAGACGCTTCCTTCCATCGTCGCCACCGCGAATGTGGCGTTATCGGCGACATAGCGGAAGCCGGCGGGGAGGCTTAGGTTCAGCCACCCTGTTCCCGGTCCACCGCCTTGGTTCTGGATAGACACATTGATCTTGAACGTGGAACCCGCTACGACGCGCTGGATCGGGACCTCAAGGCCGAGGCTCACACTCGGTGCGAGGAGTTGCACTACACCGCCCAAATCCTCGCCTGACAGAGGGTTGCCATTCCCATCCGTGGCTTCCCACCTCACCTGGAAGCCCATGAGCAGGCCATCCTGGAGTCCTTGAAGGACTCGGAGCCGGGCGGTGACAGCCTGAGAACCCGGGGTCACATCGGTCAAGGGGACATTGAACCCGCCAGGGGTGTTCGTGATGGAGAATGGTGGGGCCAGGGAAACCAGCTCATAGTGGCCCCCCAGGGACCAGTTCAGCCACGCATTGCGGGCGGTTCCCGCTCCCGTATTGTTGTAGTAGACGGTGGCTGCAATCTCATCCCCGCGCTCGGCCTGGTTGCGGTCAAGCACGATAGAGGGGGAGAAGACGGGAGCCTGGACCGTGACCGTGTTGAGCGCCTCGTCGGGAGGAACGGCGTCGCCGCCGCTGTCCTCACCTTCGACTCGAGCGCGGGAGTTTATCGAGGCCTGATCCGCAGTCCCAACATTGATGCGAACGGTCCATTCGACACTGGTTGAGGCTCCCGAGGGTAGGGAGGGAATCGACCAGCGGACGGTCCGGGCCACTCCGTCGTACGTGCCCGAGGGGAGCGAGCTGAGGTAGGTAGCGTTCGGGTCGACGATGCCTTCGATGAGGAGGTTCTGGGCGAGACCCGAGCCGAGGTTTTGGACCGTCGCATTCAGTGTCAGGATGTCGCCAGGATCGGCGGACAAGGCGCTGGCGGAGAGATCCACGTCCAAGATCACGTCAAGATAGTTGACCCGCACCGTCACGTAATCCAGGCGCGCTCCTGAGGAGTTCGTTCCCAGGCGGACGCGGAAGTTCGTGTCATTTAGTGCGGCGGCATCCCAGGCTATTGCGGAGGTGAAGTTCAACCATTCGACCAGGTCGTCGTCGGCCGCCTTGTTGGTGGCAGTTTGATTCGCGGTCCACGCCAGCCCCCCATTCCAAGAGACCGTGACGTTCAGGATGGGAGCATTCGAAATCCGAAACCACTCCACTCCGATCTCCACCGATCCCACGATATCGGTTGGGCTCAGGCCGAGGCCGAAACCAGACCAGGCTGTGTCGCTTGGGGTGTTTGGGATGAGGAGTCCCGGCACCTCGAACTCGACCCAGGTGAGTCGGAATTGGCGTGATTGTGACCCAGAGGTGAACGTCACATTGAACCGGATCCGCAGATCCGAGTAGTTCCCGATCAGGTCGGTCTGGGCCGCACTCAGCGTCTGACTCTGCGTGACCCATCCGAATCGGATGTCGATGTGGGTCCAGGCGGCTATGACGCTGTTTCCCTCTCTCAGCTCGACCGTGACGTCGAGCTGGGCGTTCCCCCCGCTGGGGGCGGCATTCCGGTACCGATAGCGGAGTATGTGGCTATCCGAAGCCTGCGGGTCCTGAGTGTCAGTGAGGTTGAACTCGGCGTCGTCCCCATTGTCGGGGTCCACGGCCGTCTGCGTGTACGTGGTGTCGTCATCCGGCGATGTCTCATTGAGCTCGTCGAAGTGGACGCCATCGCCTCCGGAATCCGTCCAGTTGACGGCAAACACGTCGGCGTCGGGCCGGGCGAACTGCGAAGGCCCCCGGGTCGCGTTGGCGAATGCGTAGGCGTCATCGGAGGTGAAGGCACTGTCACACCACGTCCAGTTGTTGCCTACGGCTTGGCAGACTGAGGGGGCGGCTTGCACTTGGGCTCCCGCGACAGACCCCAAGGGGGGCGCGAGGCCGAAGAGGGGTGATGCCCAGTTCAGCGCGACCAGGAGCGCCAGGGCGAGCAGCGGGAGACCTGAGAGCCGGGGGCGCCTGGCGGAGGCCATGAAGGGCTTCGATTTCTGCGGATGAAGGAAATACCCTCTCACACGGTTATCAGGAAGGAGTATGATTAACCAAGGGGACCTCCTGGACTATCTCCTCGTCCGTGAAGGCCTGGGGAAGCCTGGGTCAGGCCCTGCGGGGGCGCCTGTCGCTCCCGATAACAGACGCGCTAG
>JBHHWA010000178.1:0-2839 GCA_046756285.1 Thermoplasmata archaeon | reverse complement strand
CTGGAGGGTTTTGGCCTGGTCGTCTTCGACGAGGCCCACCGGGCGGTCGGGGATTACGCCTACGTGCAGGTGGGAGACGCCTACAAGGGGGAGGAGGGGCTCGTCATGGGGATCACCGCCTCTCCCGGCAGCGACCCAGAGCGCATCCTCGAGGTGGCCCGGAACCTCGGCATCGAGGGCGTGGAGATCCGGACGGAGTTCGATCCGGACGTGGTGAATTACATCCACGACGTGAAGATGGAGCGGGTGAGCGTCTCCCTCCCGCCCCCGATGGCCCGCATCCGAGACCTCCTCCGGGGGGCATTCCAGGAGGTCGCCACCGACCTGCAGGAGCGGGGCTTCCTGCCGGAACGGCGCCGCGTGACGGTCCGCGAGATCGTCGCCGCGCAGAAGCGGGTGAGCCAACGCCTCTCGCAGGGAGAGAAGAACTACCACCTGTTCCGGGCCGCCTCCAACCTGGCCGTGGCCCTGAAGGTTAACCACGCCCTGGAAGTGCTGGAGACCCAGGGCCTCCGGGCGCTGCGGTCGTACGCCAAGCGGCTGGAGGAGGAGGCCCGGGAGGAGGAAAGCTCCAAGGCCTCCAAGGCCTTGGTCCGCATCCCCAAGGTCCAGGAGGCGTTCAAGCAGGCCCGGTCCACGCGCCCGGAGGACCCGAAGGTGGCGAAGGTCCGCGAAGTCCTGGAGGACCAATTTTCTCGGAAACCGGAGTCCCGCGTGATCCTCTTCACCCACTACCGTGAAACGTCTGACCTGATGGTCCGGGAGCTCGCCAAGGTCCCAGGGGCCAAGCCCTTCCGTTTCGTAGGGCAAGCCGACCGGGCGGGGGACCCCGGTCTCTCGCAGCGGGAGCAGGTGGACCTCGTGGAGCGGTTCAAGGCGGGTGAGTTCAACCTCATGGTGGCCACATCCGTGGCCGAGGAGGGGTTGGACATCCCGTCCACGGACCTCGTCGTCTTCTACGAGCCTATTCCCTCAGAGATTCGGACCATCCAGAGGCGCGGGAGGACGGGCCGAGATCGACCGGGGCGGGTCGTCGTCGTCGTGACGAAGGACAGCCGGGACGAGGCCTATCTGTACTCCGCCCGGCGGAAGGAACGGAAGATGCACGCGGAGCTGGATCGGCTGCGGGAGCTTCTCAAGCAGCGCATCCTCGTGGGGAAGCCAGGAGGCGGGTTCTTCATGGCCCCCCGGCTCGACGATGAGAGCTCGCGTTTCCTCCTGGCCGACGAAGAGGAGGAGGAACCGGTCCCGCGACGGCCCCGAAGCAAGCGGGAGCAGGCCTCCCTCACGGACTATGACGCCCCCTAGAGCGCCGCGCCATGGCTCCATCTGGGGGCTGAACCAGGCTTATATAGGCCTCCCGACTCTGAACGCGATATGGCCCGGGGCCTCCACGCCGCCCGGAAGCTGAAGAAGCACCGGCAGCGGTACCGCTGGAGCGACCGCTACTACAAGCGTCGCATGCTCCGGCTCCGGGAGAAGAGCGACCCGCTGGAGGGCTCTGCTCAGGCCCGGGGCATCGTCATCGAGAAGGTGGGCATCGAAGCGAAGCAGCCCAACTCCGCCATCCGCAAGTGCGTGAAGATGCAGCTCATCAAGAACGGGCGGCAGATCACCGCCTTCGCCCCCGGGGACGGCGCCATCAACTACATCGACGAGCACGATGAGGTCCTCGTGGAGGGGATCGGGGGGCGAATGGGCCGGTCCTACGGC
The DNA here is from genome assembly GCA_046756285.1 of Thermoplasmata archaeon. Classification (GTDB taxonomy): domain Archaea; phylum Thermoplasmatota; class Thermoplasmata; order RBG-16-68-12; family JAJISG01; genus JAJISK01. The sequence goes on along the minus strand of JBHHWA010000178.1, from coordinate 1,126 downwards.
GACATCCCGGGCGTGCGCTACAAGGTCATCCAGGTCAACACGGTCTCGCTGGAAGAGCTCGTCCGCGGGCGGAAGGAGAAGCCGGTGAGGTAGGGTTTTTGGCGAAGGCGAAGGAGGAGGCGACGGCCAAGGGGGCCAAGGGTTCGAAGACGGCGTCCAAGTCGGCGTCCAAGACTGCGAAGAAGGCTCCCTCGAAGAAGGCGGCCACCAAGAAGGCCGCGACGAAGAAGCCGGCGGCCAAGAAAGCAACGAAGGGGAAGAAGGCCGCACCCAAGAAGACCACGAAGACGGCGGCGGCTAAGGCCAAGCCAGCCACCAAGGCAGCCAAGAAGGAGCCATCGACGAAGAAGGCAGCCGCGAAGACCACAGAAAAGAAACCCGCGGAGAAGAAGGCTCCCAAGAAGGAACCCAAGAAGAAGGCACCGACGAAGAAACCCGCCAAGAAGGAGGCCCCAAAGAAGGCCCCGGCCAAAAAGCCAGCCGCGAAGAAACCGGCGGGCAAGAAGGCGCCTCCCAAGCCCAAACCCAAAGCCCCGCCCAAGCCGGAAGTGGCGCCGGGGACGGAGGACGGCCTGCTCCTCTTCAACCGCTGGGACCTGGGCGAGGTCGAGGTCTCCGATCCTGGACTCAAGCGATACATGAACCTGACCGCGACCTATCTCCCCCACACCGGAGGGCGCTGGGCGAACCGCGCCTTCACGAAGGCCCGCGTGAACCTCGTGGAGCGCTTCGTCAACAATATGATGCGAACCGAGAAGTACACGGGCAAGAAGAACAAGACCATCAAGGTCGTCCAAGACGCCTTCGGACTCGTGGAGAAGCGAGCCAAGCGGAATCCCGTCCAGGTCCTCGTCGATGGCCTGGAGAATGCCGCGCCTCGAGAGGAGGTGACCCGCCTCCGGTTCGGGGGCATCTCGGTCCCTCGGGCCGTCGACATCGCCCCCGCCCGGCGGTTGGACTTGGCCCTGCGGAACATCACCACGGGGGCCGTTCGGGCGACCTTCAAGACCCCCAAGTCCGCCTCCCAGTGCCTGGCCAACGAGATCCTCATGGCCGCCGAGGGGGACATCAACTCCTACGCCATCGGGAAGAAGGAGGAGATGGAGCGGATCGCGGGCTCGGCCCG
>JBHHWA010000177.1:0-2843 GCA_046756285.1 Thermoplasmata archaeon | reverse complement strand
CGAGTACTCCTTCGAGGTCAAGTGGGACGGGACGCGGACCGTGGCCTGGGTGGGCGAGGGCGAACGCCGGTTTCAGAACCGTCGCCTTCGAAGCATCGGCGTCCGCTACCCGGAGATTGAGCCCCAGGTGAACGGCTCGGCCATCCTGGACGGCGAGATCGTTGTCATGGACGAGGGCAGACCCTCCTTCGCCCACCTGCAGCAGCGGGAGCATGTCTCGGAGGCGTTCCGCGCAGGACTTCTGGCCGAGCAGCTGCCGGCGACCTACGTCGTGTTCGACGTTCTCCACTGGAAGGACCAGAGTCTCCTTAAACTGCCCCTGGAGGAGCGACGCGCCATCCTTGAAGAGGTGGTGGAACCCAACGAGCACGTCTATCTCAGTGAGCCCATCCGACGGACCGGGGTCGCCCTGTTCGAGGTGGCGAAAGCCCGCGGCTTGGAGGGCATCATGGCCAAGAAGCTTGGGACGCCCTACGAGGTCGGGAAACGTGTGGATTACTGGCTGAAGATCAAGACTTACGTGCCCCAGAACTGTGTCATCGCCGGCCTCACCCTCGGCACGGGATGGCGCGAGCCCCTCTTCGGGGCACTCATTCTGGGCGCCTACTGGGAAGGGGAGCTCCGGTTCATTGGTCGTGTGGGCACGGGCTTCGACCAGGCGAAACTGGAGGAGATCGAGGCCCTCGCGCGTCCCTTCGAAGGATCCGTTCCATTCCCGGAAGAGCCCCCGGGCGAACCTGTGAAGTACTGGATGCAACCCGCCCTCGTCGCGGAGGTCAAGTACCTGGAGTTCACGTCGGAGGGGAAACTTCGGGCCCCCGTGTTCCTCAGGATGCGTCCCGACCTCAAGCCGGCGGACTGCGTGCTGCCGGACGAGTACCCAGGCAACTAATTAGTAGCCGCGTGGCTTGGCCCGCCCGAGGGAGGCCATGCGGGTCGACGACGTGCAACGCATTTGTGTCCTGGGTGCGGGAACCATGGGGGCGGGCATCGCCCAGACGTGCAGCGTGGCGGGGTTCTCCGTCGCCATGCGGGACCTCACGGACGAGTTCGTGGAGGGCGGCTTCCAGCGGATGCGGGCTCCGCTGGAGAAGCGAGTAGCCCGAGGCAAGATGACTCAGGAGGAGGTGGAAGCCATCTTGGGGCGCATCGAGGGTTTCACGGACCTGAAGGCGGCCTTGCAAGGGGCCCACCTGGTAATCGAGGCGGTGTTCGAGGAGATGGGGGTCAAGAAGGAGCTGTACGAGCAGGTCGACCGCCTGACCTCCGATGAGGTGGTCTTCGCCTCCAACACCTCCTCCTTGAGCATCACCGAGATGGCCGCCGTCACGGGTCGGCCCGACCGTTTCGTGGGGATGCACTTCTTCAACCCCGCACCGGTCATGAAACTCGTCGAGGTCATCCGTGGATCTGAGACCTCGGACGAGACCGTGGGGCTGGCCATGGAATTGTCCCGCAGGCTAGGGAAGGACCCGGTGGAAGTGAAGGAGTCGGCCGGGTTCGTGGTGAACCGCCTCCTCGTTCCTATGATGAACGAGGCTTTCAACCTCCTCCTGGAGAACGTGGCTTCGGCCGAGGACATCGACAAGGCCATGAAGCTAGGCACGAACATGCCCATGGGCCCGTTCGAACTGGCCGACTTCACCGGCCTGGACGTCGGCCTCGCCGTCATGGAGGTGCTTCAGCGGGAGTCGGGGGACCCGAAGTTCCGCCCGAGCCCGCTCCTCCGACAGCTGGTACGCGCAGGCCGCCTCGGGCGCAAATCGGGCCGGGGCGTTTACGACTACGGAGGTGGGTAGGACGGCCTCCCCGCACGTCCGCTTGGATGAGGACGACGGGATCGCCACGGTCACGCTGAATCGTCCCGAGGCCTTGAATGCCCTGACCAGCGAGGTGCTCAGGGAGCTACGGGAGGTCCTCCTGGAGGTCAGGAAGCGGGAGGAGCTGCAGGTGCTGATCCTGACGGGTGCCGGGGATAAGGCCTTCGCCGCGGGTGCCGACATTCGAGAGATGCGCGACCAACTCCCTTTGGAGACCCGGGAATACGCCAACCTCGGCCATGAGGTCACCCGCCTTCTCGAGCGGATGGGGAAGCCGGTCATCGCCGCCATCAACGGGTATGCCTTGGGTGGAGGGACCGAACTGGCCCTTGCTTGCGACATCCGCATCGCCTCCGATCGAGCCCAGATCGGCCAGCCGGAGGTGAAACTGGGCATCCCGCCAGGGTTCGGCGGCAGCCAGCGCTTGACGCGTCTCGTGGGACGGGGACGCGCTTCCGAACTCATCTTTCTCGGCGAGCCCATCGACGCTGACGAGGCACGGCGCATTGGCCTGGTAAACCGGGTGGTCCCTCACGATCGGCTCCTGGAAGAGGCGAAGGCATGGGCTCGCCAGATGCAGAAACGGGGTCCCCTGGCCCTTAAGTTGGCCAAGGCGGCGATTCACCAGACCCAGGAGACGGGGCTCTCCGCCGGGCTGGATTACGAAGTGGAGCTGTTCAGCCTCGCCTTCGCCACGGACGACCGGGACGAGGGCCTAGAGGCCTTCCTGGAGAGGCGGAAGCCTGAGTTCAAGGGAGCCTGACTAGGCGCTGGACTCGAACTCCTCTTGGAGGTCGATGATGACCTGCTCGAGGACCTCCTCGAAGGTCGAACTCCGGTACTCCCGCACCCCCCCGAGTTCGCTCTGGACGCGGGCGATGTAGGTGTTGGAACTCTTCAGAAACTCCACGTTGCAGAGGGATTCTTCGACCATCGGTCCGACGCCCCTTTAAATAGGGCCGGCCTCCGCCCCACCTGTCAAATGAGAACCCTATTTAAGCGTTGTTCTGTGGTTGCCAAAAC
>JBHHWA010000176.1:0-2847 GCA_046756285.1 Thermoplasmata archaeon | reverse complement strand
AGCATCCTGGCTGCGTTTTCTAGAGGCGCCTCTAACAGCCAATGGACCGAGCGGGGTGCGGCAGGGAATCCGTGCAGATTCGATTTTTCACGACGGCTTTCATCAGGCGCGAATCTTAGGTCCGCCTGGGCTACTTGTGACCTTACTGGTGTGCTCGAGGGACTGCAACGGAAGATCCTGGGGCAGGTCACAGCGTCATGGTGACCCTTCCCTCGCAGCTCGCAGAGTTGGAGGAACTGGGGGGGACGTCGTGGAGTTTTGAGTGTCTGGGACGGGGCGTCCTCCGCATCGCCTAGAGACAGGAGCGGGACCGGTGAGCGCTTAGACGCCGAACAGCGTTGCAGCGTAACGGGTAAGCAGAACCACCACGATGCTCAATGTGAGCGCTGCGAGACGACCGATGATCCGTGTATCGAACGGCCAGTCATGGATTTCGCTTATCCGACGTTCTGCCCAATCGAGGAAGGACGCTTTGTTAAGGCGGGAGAGCAGCGTCATCATGTCCGCCGGCGTCGCTTCTAAGGCCTCTCTCTCGGGGACGTCCGCCTTCTTCAGCCACTCTACGGCTTGACTGTGAACGGATCCTCGCACTCGCTCTCGCTCACGCACCATCGTGACGTGGGACGCGTAGAGGGGAAGAAAGAACATGACGACTCCAATTACGGCCAGGGCCGCAATGAAACCGTAGAGGGTGGTCTGGAAACGAAGGATCGGATTCACGGAAATCCAAAGTGCCATCACGGCCGTGACCCCTAGGAAAGGACCGGCCAGCGCCAGGGAAAGAGATCCCAGTGGCCGAAGTCCTAGCATCGGGTCCTCGTGATACACCTTCAGATTCAGGGAACCCTTGCCGAGGATATACAATCCGACATTGGCGCGCAGATACACCCAGATGAACGACCCCACCAGCGGCACTTGCAACCCGGCGGCGATAAGAGACATAATCAGGGTCCACGGCCCACCGAGAAGGGGTCCACCCGGTACCGCTAGGATGAGAAACAACAGAACGCCAATCAGCAAGGGCGGCCCGTATCCGGAAATCCGTCCGAAGGCCGAGTGATAGCGCTCCTCTCCCCCAGGGAGGAGCGGTAGGACGTCCTCTTCGGCGGCCACCACCTGCCGACGCATGTACCGGGTGGTCCAGATGATGAGGAAGAACACGGCCATCCCGAGGGCAAGCCGGACGGCGGCAAGCCAGGGTGGCCCGGGGAGACTGGCCAGGGCCTCGTTGAGGTCCCAGGTGTCCAGATAGACACCGAGTCTGACACCGAACTCGGCCATGAAAGCTGCCAGAATGAGCGCTACGACGACGAAGGGGAGCGGGATCAGGCCGACGAGCCACTCCGTCAGCGTGGGCCGATGAGGCCCATTCCGCTGATGGCCAGGGTCAGACTCCATCCGCACCCCCCCGATGTGGAGCCCATCGACAAATCGCGGTTATAGCTTTCCTCACCGACTCTCAGCGATTTCGAAGGCTGGGTAGGCACCCAAAAACCGCCTTCGCGGCACACCTAGTCGCGGTTAGAGGGCTCTTGAGGAGTCAATGGACCGAGCGGGATTTGAACCCGCGACTTCGGGCTTGCAAAGCCCGCGATCTTCCAGGCTGATCTATCGGCCCCGTCTGGCAATCCCAGGACGGCTAAAAAGCGTCCGCCTGCCGGTGGCTCACTTATCGACCGATCAAAAGACGCTCCGCCAGGAAACTGGGAAGGTTCGCGGTCAGGATCTTCTCGTGGACGGCCTTGACGTCATAGGCACTCCTCCGTAATTCGACATTCCCCTCGGGTAGGTCAAGGAGAGCCCAGGAGGCCCGGGGATCCCCGTCCCGAGGCTGACCGACGCTTCCGGGGTTCAGGAGAAGTCCGTCCTTCGTCTTCTTCACGAAAGGCACGTGCGTGTGGCCCATGACCAGGACCTCGGTCCCTGCCAATCGGAGGAGAGCGGCATCCGCCTGGTGTGGGAAGACGTATTCATCCGGGTCCGCCGGACTCCCGTGCACCAGCCGGACGGCCGTGTGCGCGCTGTTCGTGTCGAGCTCGATGGGGAGACCTGCAAGGAATCGCTCCGACGCTTTCTCCAGGTGGCTCCGCGTCCAGTCGATGGCTCGGGCTGCGTAGGGGTTGAACCAGGAAGGGTCCCCGCTTAGGGCGGCTCGATCGTGGTTCCCTTGAATCGATTCGACCCCTCGAGACTGGAGCAGACGGACGACTTCATTCGGGTACGGGTTGTACCCCACGATGTCCCCCGCGTTCAAGACGCGCTCCGCCCCCGCCTCCTCCGTCGCCTCGAGGACCACTTCCAGGGCGGGCAAGTTGCTGTGCACGTCGGAGATGAGGGCCAGGCGCAAGCGATCGCCTCCGCCTAAGCCGAGAGGCTTTATATCCGCACGCACGCCTCCTCGTAGCGGCCCGTGACCTCCGCCAAGGACATCCTAAACAAGACCGTCATCACGCGAGACGCCCGAGTCCTGGGGAAGCTCGGCTCTCCCCTCGTGAGCGAGGCGTGGAAGGTCCCCCGCCTCTCCATCCTCCTGAGCCGGGACGTGGCGGACCGCATGGAGATCCGGAAGCCCTTCTTCGGGAGCCCCCAGGTCTACGTGGAGCCCTCCGAGGTCTCCTCGCTGACCGACAACCTGGTCCTGACACGGAAGCTGGACGAGATGCCGGACCACTTCCAGGAGCGGGGGCCTGGGATGGAGGCCCAGGTCCTGCTGGGCCGCAAGGTGAAGGGGGAGGAGGCGTACACCTTCGGGGACACGGAGGACCTGGCCATCGACAAGGCCCATTGGCGGATCTCCGACGTCCTCGTGGACGTCCGCCGGAAGGCGGCCGACGACATGGGATACCC
>JBHHWA010000175.1:0-2860 GCA_046756285.1 Thermoplasmata archaeon | reverse complement strand
CATGCGAAGGACCGCGTCAGAGAGAGCGTGAGGTTCCGACCGCCGAGATCGATCTCCGCCGCGACGGCGTCGTAGCTGAATGTGGCGTTGCTTGCGCGAACCTCATCGACGGTTGTCGTGAGCTCCCAGCCCCCACCCAAGGAATTGAGTTGGCCTCCCTCGAGGAGGGTTCGTTCGGCCATGAGGGGCGGCGCGACGGACGTTGCTCCCACTTCCAGGAAGGCGGCCGTCGTGGGCGTGGGCTCGTAGGCGAGGAGCAGACGATCGCCCTGGTCGTACAGGGTGTAGGCGAAGGAGAGGTTGAGGACGTAGACGCCCGCGTTCCCCCCAGCGACGCTCAGCTGCAGCGTGTCCGCCGAGGTCCATCGGACCGGGAAGACCGCGAGGCGGGACCCATCGGATCCGGGGTCGAAGGGGCCGCTCGCCGTGGTATTCAGGGCGACCTCGACCTCCGACCCATCGCTTGCGGCGCCCGACCACAGGTAGGTGATCACGGTCCCGCTGTTCGCGGTGAGTGTCGCACCGGTCTCCATCGAGGGAGCCAGCGGGACGGCCGAGTAGAGGGCGAAGGCAGGCAGGGAGAGGTCGACAACGCCCGAGGCGATCGGCGTGCCCGGGGGACCCGGTGGAACGAAGAGGGGGGTTCCGAAGTAGACGAAGCCCCCTACGACCGCGCCGACCAGGATGATGACGGCAGACCAGACGGCCGGGCTGGATCGTGTCTCACCCTCCTCCCCCGGCCCTTGTCGCTGCCTCCAGGTGCGGTAGGCGAGGATGTATCCGATGCCGTAGAGCAACGACATGGGGAGCGCCACGAGGGCCATCGTGAGGCCGCTGCCGTCGGGGGTGATGACGGCGCCGAACAGGAAGAATCCAATGATGGCGTATCGCCAGTACTTCTTCCAGACGGAGGGATCGACGACGCCCAGCGCCGTCAGACCCCACATGATGACCGGGGTCTGAAAGGCGAGCCCCATGCCCAGGAAGAACAGTAGGATGAGGTCGAAGACGGGGTCGGCCCTCGCGAAAGTCGCAAACCCGATGCTGGCGCCGACGGTGTAGAGGAAGTCGAACACGAAGGGCAGAATGAGGAAGTGGGAGACGAGGACTCCTGCAAGGAAAAGGAGAGTGGCAGGCACGGTGATGCGGGCGATCACCTTCTTCTCCCGGGTGTAAAGCCCAGGCGCCACGAACTTGGACACCTGGTAGACGATTACGGGCATGGAGAACAGGATGGCCAGGAAGCCCGCGACCTTGAACTGGACCACTATCGCCTCCGCCGGTGCTATCTGAATGGGGGGGACGAAGTCGGGCAGGTAGAAGTCCAACGTGGCGCGGAGGACCTGGATGGAAACGGAGTTGAAGAAGTCAGGCCACAGGTAAGGGAGTGGGAAACCGCCGATGTCGACGAACCGGAGGGAGAGGGTGATGAAAATCGCAAAGAAGATGATGAAGGCGAGGAAGATTCGGAACCCCCGCTTGCGAAGCTCCTCGAGGTGCTCGAAGAAGCTCATCCGAGGCGATTCCATCCTGGCATGAACACGGCCCGGCGTTATATTAGGGTTGGCGGAGGGCCCGTTCAGAATCAACTCTGGTTATATGGTGTGATAATAATAATTTGAAAAATATTAATATAGGGGGACCGCCGTAAGGCAACTCTGCGTCGCCTCGGCGGATGACGAGGTGCTGGTGGACGTGGGTGTGGCAGGAGGAACGGGCGTGCAGCGAGAAGTGAGGATTGTGGACCTCTCTGACGTGAAGCGGGAGAGGCAGCCGATTTGGTTGGTACGGAGGGCCGCGGAGATCCTGGTTCACAATGCGAGGCAGCTCTCGACGGAGGAGCTGCGAACCCTCTCTGCCATCCTGATGAATGAGGCGGGCTCCAGGTCCGTTTTGGGGGAGGAACGCTAACTTTCCTGGGGGCCGCCTCCGACCCGCTCGCAGGGTGCCACTGCAGTCGAGCAAATCCCGCCGGCCACCGCTTTTCCCGGGACCCATTTCAGGGGGAGCCAGACCCTAAGAATACGCTCGGCAAAGGTTTAATAAACCCCGGCCATAAGCCGCCGGAATGGTCCTGGAGCTCTACTATCCAGTGGCAATATTCGTCCTCATCGCCATCTCCTTTCCCTTCCTGACGTACCTCGCGACGCGCCTGTTGCGCAAGGACAGACCGACGCCCCTCAAGCAGACGACCTACGAGTGCGGGGAGGTGCCGGAGGGAGAGGCCAACATCCAATTCAACTTTCAGTACTACCTCTTCGCCATCATGTTCATCGTCTTCGACGTCGCGGCGATCTTCATCATTCTTTTTGCCCTGATCTACGGGGCGAGCCTGGCGTCCGACCCCTTGGCCATGACGATGATGGCCATCTTCATTCTCATCATGACGGCGGCGACCCTCTACTCCCTGAAGAAGGAGGAGGTGTACACCGTTTGAGCCGCGGAGCAGGGGATGCCTCTCCGCGGAACCCAGGGGCCTGATAGCCGAGGCGGGCGACGACGTGTCCTTCGAGGAACAGCTGGCCCAACGATTGCCGGAGCGGTTCCCTGAGGGAGTCGAGGGGGCCGAGGTCACCCAGCCCCGCCGGGTCGAAGCGGCGGCCACGCGAGAGGCCCTCCGGGGTGTCTGCACCTACCTCCGGGATGAAGAGGGTTTCGAGCACATTTCCTGCATCTCGGCCGTCGACTGGGTCACGCACCTGGAGAACGTCTACCATCTCGTCTCGTACCAGAACAACACCATGGTTCAACTCAAAATCCAGATCCCCAGCGAGGATCCAGCGGTGGACTCCGTGTCGGACATCTGGAAGGGGGCCCTCTACCACGAGCGCGAGGCGTACGACCTGATGGGGATCCAGTT
>JBHHWA010000174.1:0-2866 GCA_046756285.1 Thermoplasmata archaeon | reverse complement strand
TCGAACGACTCGATGGGATGGCCGACGGCGTGGTGCGGCTCCACCGGGAACGGTCCGAGGTCGGGCCGACCTGGAAGGTTTCCGTGGTCAGGAAGGGGCGCAAGGCCGACGATCATTTCCTTTCCATGAAGCCACCCTTCGTCGGATTCACCATCACGGCAGATCCGGAAGCGGCCGTGGTCTCGCGTCCTCTCCCCCCGAAGGCCCATGGGCCCGAGGCCGCCCCGTGTCCCAGGTGCGGGGCTCCGATAGAGGATGAGGCATGCGTGGTGTGCGGGTATGGAACCGACGAAGCGCGTCTCGCCCAGGTCCGTGCGATTCTTCGGCGTTGTGAGGACCGCTTGACGAAGGATGCGAGTGACGTCGATGCGCTCTTTACGAAGTCGGTGGCGCAGGCCCGGCTCCGCAACTACGACGAGGCGATCGAGACACTCAACCAGCTAGCGCGGCTCGATCCGCGCTACCCGGCCCTCTGGATGCTCAAGGCGAAAATCTACGAGCGGGTAGGCGATGATCTGAAGGCGAAACTTTGCCGCCAACGGGCCTTGGAACTGGCGGAAACGGAGATGGGCTCCACCCTCAGGGTTCGGTTGGGGAAGCGGGGGTTTCAATGCCCCCTCTGTCAGCGGTGGCTCCCCATGGAAGCAACCGCCTGCCCCTGCGGGGCCGAGTTTGACGAGGACGCGGGCGCGTGAGCGGGGTGTCCCCCGACCTTAACGGCCGGAATCATCGAAAGCGCCGCTCTCTCCTCGCCCTGACCCGGTCGGGGGATTGTAGGATATCGGGGTTGGCCCCACTCACCAAGGCGTGCGCCCCATCGTGAGGGCACCGTACGATATCCGCCCCTGCATGCATCGCGGTTCACGAATCCCCGCGACCTTCGCGAGGGGCCCGCTTGTATCGATGCGCGACCATAAACGCCTTTCGCTCGGGCGGCGCCAAACGCTTTTAGAGCCGGTCAACGTGGGCGCGACGTGGCGCCTTCCGAGATTCTTCCTTGGGCCGCTCTCCGATGGGGGAGGCCGCGCGACCCTGCGGGGAACCGGAAGGGGGTCGCCCGATCGGACGAGATGTTCCAGGCCGCCCTGAAGAAGTACAGTCGGCTCCTCGTCTGGGACCTAGAGGGCATCCGAGGAGGCGACCCCCAGCTTGAGGTCTATCGTCGTTTCGAGGGGAAAGGTCTCTGGGTCGATGGGGGAGCGCGAAACGTCGGTACCCTGGTGGATGTCCTGGTCGCGGGCGCCGACGTGGCGGTCATCAACGGACGTCGGATGGGCGGACATGAGGTGATCGCCGAGGCGAGCCGGCTCACCGGACAGTTGGCGTTTTGCCTGGAGGAGGGTCCTGGGTTGAGACCGGTGCAGGAGGACGGGCGCAAGACGCCCTCAGCTCTCTTTCGGGAGGCGCAGAGCGCCGGCGTCGAACGGGGCCTGTACCTCCATCACCCCATCCTTCACGAAGTCCCGGCCTGGGTCGCAGACGTCGAGGGCCTTGAGCTCTACGCGGGTCCCGTTCCCGTTTCCGCGGGCGAACCCCAGGCCGAAGGACGCGTGGTTGCCAACCTCTTTGAGCTGATCTGATGGAGGATCTCAAACGGACCATTGTCCTGCTCTTTGGTCGAAAGGGGCGCGAGGGGATGTCTGAGCGCGAATTCGTGCTCTCCGCCTCGATGGACCTACGATGGTTTCCGCCCAAGGAGGCCCAACGGCTGCTGGACCTCAGCGTGAAAAAGGGCCTCCTCACCGTCGAGGAGGAGGGCGTAGAGCCCACGTTCGATCTGAAGGCCGTGGAGGTCCCCATGGGCTTCGTCCCCACCCCGGAAATTCTCCAAGACGCGGGGGACCTCTTCGACCGAATTCTCGACGCGATTGTCCGGTCGACCTCGACGCCAAGGAGGGAACTCGCGGCCCGAATCAACGCCATTCAAAGGGGCATGGGCGTTACCATAGAGGTCGCGGGCCTCCTCGCAGGAAGGGAAGTGGGCGCAGACCTCGCCAGCCTCCACGCAGAGGTCGAAGAGTCCTTGCGGGCGCGACGGCCCTAGTCCTCCCGACGCATCAGGTCTCCCAGGGTCAACGGGCGCGACTCCGTGTGCCGGGGGCCTTCTCCCTCCTCCACGCGTTCGCGCAGGCGGACCTGCAACGTGCGTTCCAGCTTGGATACCAGGGCGTCGGGGGGCCGCATCCGTCCTTTCTCGAGCTTCTCCAGAACGCTCAGCTTCTCGTTAATCTTCCGGGCCAGCTCCTCGCGCTTCCAGCCCCGCGCCTCCCTGGCTCGCCGCAGCCGATCGGGGAAGTCGGCCGCCAGGTCATCTTCGGGCTCCGCGGGTGGCCGTCCCGTCCGCCTCCGTGGTCTCCGAGGGAGGGGGGCGCTCGGGGGCCGCGCGGTGTGGATCTCCTCCCCGAAGCGGGCACACTGGTCGCAGAGCATGAGGCGGGTCCCTTCCACCAGCACGGCCCGCAGCCGGTCCTGCTCGGTCCCGCACATCTCGCACAGAGGCATGCGGTCCCCCTGCTATCCCTCGTCGAGGGAGGGAAGCCGCGACCTCCGTCGGTATCGCATGTACTGGAACGTAAGGATGGCGGGGGAGAGGAAGAGGAAGACGAGCGCCGCCGCCAACCCGTAGACGAACAGGACCGCCATGACGTAGAGGGTGTACGGCATGGCAAGGAAGGTGAAGGTGCCCAGAGCCAGGGCGCCCAGAACCCACGGATCGACGCGCTTTCGCAAGGGAGTCGTCGAGACCATGGCCCGTTCCATCTTTAACGTGTCGGCTTTCGTCTATCGTTTGTGATGACCGCAGGGATACGCATAAATAGACCATCCAGGTAATTAGCGCCCGATGCTCCCCTCCCCCTCCAGGAGG
>JBHHWA010000173.1:0-2884 GCA_046756285.1 Thermoplasmata archaeon | reverse complement strand
TATCAGGAACTCGGACTCATGACGGGTGACCTAGGGACGATTGGACCAGGAATGTACAGTCTCACGATCCTCCTGGTCATCCTTACCATCGTGTTCATCCTCGTGTGGCCGGGGACCCACGGAAGACCCGGTGCGTTGAGAATCAACTCGTACCTGTTGATTATCCTCGCCTTGCTCGGGTTCTACATTGCCTTCGGGTTCTTCTTCCCAGGCTTCCCGGGTCCGGTTCTGCCGTTCTAGCGAGAAGAGATCAAGGCGAGCAACCCACCGGTTGCTGGTGTTCCCGAGTCTCCGGTTTCGGCGGCAGCTAACTCGAACCAATCCTCGCCTTAAGGAGCGCCCGGCATAGCTCGGCGTTCAAGCCGAGGTTGAATCTGACTGACCTGCTCTGGGTGAGGAGGGAATCCAGTTCGCCTGAGGGAGGCGGATTCCCCTCGAGATCCCAAATCACAAGGGGTCCGTCTTCGAACTCCAACCGTTCGAGGAAACTCAAGTACCTGATAACGCGCGCGGTTTCCCCCGCTTCCTCCAGTTCGAGGGTCCGGGTCCGGCCTCCCGACCGGACGCCAAGCGTGTTGCCCTCCACCCTCACGTCGTCAAACCTCAGGGCGGCGAGATCGTCGGGGGTCAGCCCATGCTTGACCAGTGTGACAGCCATGCCGTGCAGACGGCTCCTTAAGGCCTTCTCCTGAAAAATTCTGTGAAGTTCCGCTATGTCGTTCTCGGCCTCAGGTCCGTAGCACTCGGCGAAGGTCTTGCCCGCGTTGATGGCGTTGTTGATCTTCGCGGCGTCGTGATGCCCATCTAGGTAGATCCGGACGGCCCGGACGTCCGGTAGCCTCGAAAGGGCGTCTCTCGCGTCCTCGAGCATCATGTACACGAAGTTCGGCGAACACCAGAAGGTCGACGTGCGGATGTCTACGGCGACGTCTCCGTCATCCACAGAGAGGTTCCGCACGAAGCCCAAATCGGTGATGGGCTCGTCCAGTTCCGGGTCGGTGACCGTGGAGAGCGCTCCGATCGCTTCGGCGTGGAGCCGCTCCGTCCCCCCCCGATTCCGGTCCCGCCCGGGCGGGTCAGCTTGGCGTCCGGGGCCGCGATGTACCGTGTCCGTCCCCTCCGATTGAAAGGGGTGCCCCTCCTCGCGGAGCGGCGGCGTCATTCGGCGGTCTCGCCATCCAGCGCGATGACCGCGGGCTTGATGTCGAACTTCTTCGCGATGTCGTCGTTCCGAAGCTTGTCCTTCATCTCGGCGATGTCGATGCCCCAGAGCTTGGCGGCGTTCTCCCCGAGGATCTTCTTCTTGTCCTCGATGGTCAAATCGACACCATACTCCTTCTTGAGGTCCTCCGGCAGCTGGAACCGCATGAAGTCTTCGATGAGCCACTTGGGATGCCACAGCGCATAGTCTGAACCGAACAGGATCCGGTCGGGGCCGAGCCAGTAAAGCAACTCCGCCATCATCTTGGCGAAGAACCGGGGCCGATTGTGGATGAAGGCCATGGCCACCGCCATGCCCGCGTAGATGTTCTTGTCCTGCGCCGCGATCCAAGTAAAGTCGTCGAGTCGCGGAAGGCCAATGTGAGTCACGAGGAACGTCAGTTCGGGGAACGAAGTGGAGGCCGCGTCCACGTCGCCCACGTCGAAGGCGTCTTTGTCCAGGGGCCATACCGTCGGACCTTTGTGGGGCACCTGGATCGTGACGCCCAATTCCTGGTTCAGCTCGAGGAACTCGAACGCCTCCTTGGAGTCGAGCTTCCACCCCCGGGACAGACCGCCGTTCTCCTCCATCCACTCGGCCGTGTAGAGCTTCGCATTCCTCATGTGGAAGGGCCTGGGCCTGTAATTCGCGACGTGCTCCTTGAGCTTCGCCATCCCCGCTTCACCTTCCCGGGGATCCCATCGGCTCCCCATGACGAACCGGTCGGGATGCCTCATCGCCACCGGGGCCGTGACGTCAGGATCGCCGAAACCGTTTTTGTAGAAATACTTGAGCTGGGTGGGCTGGAAGATCCCCATGTCCACGTGGCCCTTCCCGAAAAGGTCCTCTAGCGCCCGATCTTCGCCGTAGTAGAGGTACGTCTCGTAGTCCCACAGGTATTCGGGGGGCGTAAAGGCCTTGTGATAGTCATAGAAGCAGTTGATCCAGCCCTCCGCCAGATCTTTCCGCAACCAATTGTCCCGGCTCGCGTTCCAGACATGGGTATGATAGTCGATCACGAACATCTCGTGCTGCTCTCCGTCCGGAGTCTCCGCCACAATCATTGGGGTCCCTCCCCAGGTGTACGGTAGCCCCCGGTCCCTCTTAAAGCCTCACTTCCGGCACGCTCAGAATTGTCAGCTTCACACCTCCACTCCAAGAGTTGGACCTGAATTTCCCCGGTCATGAGGCCCGGCCTTCGAGAGGGCCGGAGCACGCAAAAGTGTCCGGAACCGGCGCATCCTCGGGCGGGGACAACCTTTTTACCTGCCCTAGTTTTGAGAGGGATTCCGCCAACCCGGCGTCCTCTCCGCGTCGAAGGGCTGTCCCGGGTACGGAGCGGGGACATCCTGCGGATCCGTGGGGGCCGTAGCCCGCCTCATAGAGATCCGGGGGCTAGGAAACGAGCTTTAGGGCATGGAGGAGTGGTAGATGGATTTCCAAGGGGAGTTCGACGTCAAGGCGCCGCTGGAGACCGTGTGGAAGACCTTCCTGGATCCCAACGAGATGAAGGACTGCATGCCCGACCTGCAGCTCTTGGAGGTCTATGATCCCGACCGCTTCCGAGTCGTCGTCAAGGTGGGCGTCTCCTTCATCAAGGGGAAGTTCGACTTCGACGTCCAGGTGGCGGACCGGCAGGAGCCCACCCACGCCCGGCTGAAGGCCCACGGGAAGGGCAGGGGC
>JBHHWA010000172.1:0-2899 GCA_046756285.1 Thermoplasmata archaeon | reverse complement strand
AAGTGTGGGAACTTCGAGGCCATGTGGTACATGCGGCAGACGCGGGCCTCCGACGAGCCGGAGACGCGGATCTACCGCTGCACCCGCTGCAGCCACACCTGGCGGGAGTATTGAGGACGTCTCCGGGGCCCGATTCCGTAGGCCGCCCGGCTCCCCGCCATAGGTTTAATATCGCCGTGGGTTTAGGGAGGCGACTGGGGGAGCCGATGTTCAGCGCGAAGATTCGTTCCGAGGTTCTCAAGGAGATCACCGACGTCATTTCCACCCTCGTGGACGAGGCCAAGTTCAACCTGGCGGCCGACTCCCTCACCGTCCGGGCCGTGGATCCCGCGCATGTCGCCATGGTGGACATGAGCGTCGGCAAGGACGCCTTCGAGGACTTCAAGGCGGACGAGGGCGAGTTGGGGTTGGACCTGGACAAGGTCAAGGAGGTCCTCCGGCTGGCCCGAACGGGGGACGTCATCAGCCTGGAGCACGACGAGGACCGAAACCGGCTGGTGGTGCAGGTGGGGAACATCACCCGCCACATGGCCCTCGTGGACACGGCGGGGATGTCGGATCCGAAGGTGCCGAACCTGGACCTCCCGGCGAAGCTCGTGGTGCGGACGGACGAGCTGCGGCAGGGGATCAAGGCGTCGGAGAGCGTCTCAGACCATATCGCCCTCCTGGCGACCCCCGACGGCTTCGAGATGGTCTCGGAGGGGGACGCGGACTCCGTGCGTTTGGATCTTCCCAAGGACCTCCTGGACGAGCTGCAGTCGAAGGAGAAGGTCCGATCGCTCTTCCCGCTGGATTACTTCTCCAACATGGTGAAGGCACTCAGCAGCGCCAAGACGGTCACGATTCTTCTTGGCAACGACTATCCGGTTCGGATGGAATTTACGCTCGCCGGGGATGCTGGCAGCGCTACGTTTTTGCTCGCGCCCCGCATCGAGAGTGAATAATCTAGAAACTATCAAAATCGAACATTCACCGATTCTCCCACACGTAGGGTGCTTGTACCAGGTCTTCTGAAGCCCCCGTGTTGGTAATGCATTCGGTGTGGGTCTCGAGGATGCCTGTGCTTACGCGGCTGGAGTTCTCGACAGTGACGGCTTCTTCACGATTGTCCGAGATGGATCCTACAACCCAGACTCTCCATACTATCGCATTAAAATCGGAGTAAAACAGCTGTGGCCCGGGCAGGGCCTTCGTTTAATTGCTTCCGTTCTTGGCGGGCGTGTAGCGTTTGAGAGGCGGGCTCAGGGCCAGCGGCATATGGCTAGGTGGGAGCTGTACTCAAGCGCCGCGCGTGATGCGATTATTCGCGTCAAGCCATACTTGTTGCTGAAAAGACGTCAAGCAGACCTTCTGCTCAAGACCTTCAGGCTGATAGAGATGAACTCGGCCCCAACAGGGAGGACTAGGCAACGAGTTGAGCGCAACCGCGACACGATCCAGCACTTGAATCGACACGAGATTCCTTATCCGGAAGGACGTCAGAGCACCAAGGGATCACTTGAACAAGTGACTCACGTAATCGAGAAGGAACAGCTGCGGAGTCCCTATGCATATCTGGCAGGCGTCATGGATAGTGACGGATCCTTCAAGATCGAAAGGAGACGAGTGAAGGGGATGATTAATCCTCACTACAGGATTAAGATTGCAGCGGCCCAGGTTGCCCCCTCCCCAGCCATCGAACTCCTTGCGGAAGTCTTTGGCGGAACGATTCGTGTCCGAAACTACGACGGACCCTCCTACAAAGCCATGACACGTTGGAGTCTCTACGACAAGTCCGCCGTTCCAGCCCTTGAGGCCCTCCTCCCCCACCTCGTCATAAAGACCCCGCAGGCTCGCCTTCTGTTGCAAATGCGCCAATTGAAGGCCAAGGGGAAGCTAGGCACGACCGAGTGGGTCCATAAGACCCGTTGGCAGCGTCCGATCAAGATGCGCAAGCGATGCTACTCCCCCGAGCAGGTCCGCGAGTTCGACCGCCTGTACCGCATCGTGAAGGCCCTCCACAACGACAGCCCGCCCTACGAGCTGCCTACATCAGGCCGAGCAGGCGGAACAGAATCCCCGTCGTGAGGAAGGCGAAGAACGCGGCCGCGGGAATCGTGATGGCCCACGTGAGGAGGATTTCGCGAACGACCCGCCAACGCACCGCGGAGAAGCGCCGAACCGCACCCACCCCGATGATGGCGCCGGATACCGTCTGCGTGGTGCTCAGCGGGAAGCCGAGCTGCGAACTGGCCAGCACCACGCCAGCCGCCCCCGTCTCCGCGGCAAACCCCTGGTAGGGCTGCAGCTCGGTCACCTTGAAGCCCATGGTCCGCACGATGCGCCATCCGCCGAAGAAGGTCCCCGCGGCCAAGGCGCCGACGGCCAGGAACCGGAGTTCTAGGGGTACTACGTCGAAGCTCCCTGTGGCCCCGGCGTTGGTGAAGACCAGGGCCGCCATGAGCCCCGCGCTCTTCATGGCGTCGTTCGCGCCGTGGGAGACGGAGAAGAAGAAGGAGGAGCCGATTTGGGCGCGTCCATACACCCGGTTCACCCGGCTTCGGGACCGCTTCGCGGACGTGCGCATGATCGCGAGGACGATGAGGGCGCCCACGATGAAGGCCACCGCGGGGGCCACGGCCATGGGGACGAGGACCCGCTGGAGGGTCGAGCCGATCTGGACGGCCTCAATTCCCGCGACCGCGATGCCGCCGCCGATGAGCGCCCCGACGAGGACCTGGGTCTCCGAGATGGGAATCCCGCGGATGTAGGTGATGACGTCGAAGGCCAGCCCGCCCAGGATGATGCTGACGATGAATTGGGAGGTGATCAGCGCGGGATCGACGATGCCGGCCCCGAGGGTCTTGGCCACCGCTTCCCCGAAAAAGATGCCGACGAAGTTCCCGGCGGTGGCCAGGGT
>JBHHWA010000171.1:0-2908 GCA_046756285.1 Thermoplasmata archaeon | reverse complement strand
CGACGAGGGGCAGTGCGGCCTCCAGGAAGTCCAGGGAGGGGAGGGCCATGGGCGCCTCGACGAAGATGACTTTCTGCAGGTTCAGGTACGGCATCGGAGCATGACCGACCTGGACGATGAGGTCCACGGGCATCCGCGGCACGTCGCACGCGCCGAAGGTGGGTTGGGCTGAGACCATGGCGGTGACCCCGGCCTCGCGCTCCAGGTCCTCCGCCATCGCGAGGGCCCGCAGGCGCAGGCCATCGGGGTACTGGATGCCGACGGTCTTGCAATCCCGCTCGCGAATCGCCTCGAGGGCGGGCCCCAAGTCCATGACCGCTCCCCGCGGGGCCGATGTGCTCACGCGGCTTCCACGACGATGCGGGTGGGCGTGGGCAGCTTGTACCCCGCCTTCTTCAGGGCCGTCTTGGCCCGATCCCGATGCTGGGGAATCGTCCGAATGTAGATGAGGGTCTGACCCGGCCGAACACGGGCCGCCGTCCCCACGGGCGTCCCGAAGGCCCCCCGCATGCCGTCGGAGATGCGGTCGGCCCCGGCACCCACGGCGACCTTGTTCTCCCGAAGGACGATGTGGGGGAAGGGCTGGATCCGGAGGTGATACTGCTGGCCCGCCCGCCGGGAGATAAACCGGTTGGCGGCGATGCGGGCGGCCTCGAGGGCGTTGTGACGAATCTGGCACCCCTCCTCCGCCAGGAGTCGGATCGTGAGCGGAAACTCCCCCTGGGGGTTCCCCATGTCGAACTGGGCGATACGAGGATTGGGGACGCCCCCCATGTACTCCCGCCGCGTGTAGGGCTGCCCCTTGGCCTCCCGGTACATCTTGGCGGGCTTTCGGACCATGGCCGGTTCACGGCCCCGTCGTTATAAAACCGTTGGCGGTCTCGGCCGACAACCTGCCCGAGCGCCCGAGAGGCGCTACTGGGTCGCGACGGCCCGGGTCGAGAGCAGCACGCTGACGACGGCCACGACGGCCGCGACGGCCACGACCAGCCCGTAGCTCACGAAGAACAGCAGGGTCGTGTTCACCACGTGCACGTTCTGGAGGAAGACCTCTGCCGGCAGCGCCCAGGCGGAGATCCCGAAGATGGCCGCCAGCAAGCCCAGCGGCGCGGCCAGGAGGGTCCGCAGATCTTGGCGGAACCGCGTGAGCTTGTCGTAGACCTTCAGGTCCTTGCTGATCGCCTGGGTGGCCGCGGTCTCCGGGCCCTGGGTCACAAACTCCCGCGCCAGGCGCTCCGCGTCCTGGTTGGAGACCGGCCAGTCGACCTCCCGTCGCAGCTTCGTCTCCACGCCCAGGAGCACGGATCGGGCGTGGTTGTCCACGCGCAGGAGCGTCAGCAGGCCCGCGCCGAGGGTCCCTACGAGGACCAGGGCACTGGCCACGAGGACGCCGTTGTAGGTGCGGAAGGAGACCAGGGGCGCGTACGCGTACCCCGTCTCCGAGGCGACGTAGAAGGAGAGGACCACCGTGAGGAGGGAGCCAACCACGATGCTCACCGCAAGGGCACGCATGACCCTTCGGATGTTCGCCATGCCCCGTGCTCGCGCGACCCCCTTCATAAGGCCACTGTCCCCATTCTAAGAATCGAGAATGATAATCAGGTTCCGAAGTACCCAAAAGTCGGCCTCGCCGAAGCGTTAAATAGCCTCCCGCTCCGTTGCGAGCGTCGGGCCATGTATCTCATCAAGCTGGGAGGCAGCGCCCTCACCTACAAGGGTTCGCGACCCCGCATCCGGCGAAAGGTGTTGGCCGAGCTGGCCGCCGAGCTGGCACCCTTCAAGGGAGACCTCTGTCTGGTTCACGGCGGGGGGAGCTTCGGGCATCCCATGGCCCACGCCCACGGCCTCCACCAGGGGCTCCGAGGCGACGATGGGGTGATGGCCTTCGCCGAGGTCCAGCGATCGATGCGGGACCTGAACGGCCAGGTGCTGGAGGCCCTCCACGCGGCCGGCCTCCCGGCGGTCTCCGTCCCCCCCGCCCCCCTCGTTCGGATGCGAGCCGGTGACCTCGAGTCCCTCTCGACGCGCCCCTTCCTGGAGGCGCTGGAGGCCGGCTTGGTTCCCGTGACCTTCGGGGACGCCGCCTTGGACGCCGTCCAGGGGGCCGCCATCTGCTCGGGGGACGATCTCATGGTCCACCTCGCCCGCGCCCTCCGGCCGGAGTTGGCCCTCTTCGTGGCCGACGTGGAGGGAATCGTGGGGCCCGAGGGGCGTGTCCTGGACGTGATTCGGGGCGAGGTGCCCGACCTCCCCTGGAGGGAGCCGACGGAAGACGTGACGGGCGGCATGCGGGCCAAGGTCCTCCGGATGCTGGACATCGCGCGCGACGGGTCGCGGTGTCTGCTGGTGAGCGGCTTCTTCCCCGGTCGCGTTGGCGCCGTCCTGGGAGGCGAGCACGTCCCCGCCACGGAGGTTCGGGGTTCCTGATGACGGAGCGGAAGCGGGAGCACGTGGACATCGTCCTTGACCAGGAGGTCCGGCCCCGGCACAACTATTGGGACGACGTCCAGTTCCTCCATGACGCGCTCCCCGAGGTGGACCTGGACGAGGTGGACCTGCGCACAGAACTCTTCGGCAAGCGCCTCGCCGCCCCCGTGGTCATCTCCTCCATGACGGGCGGGTTCAAGGACGCCGTGCAGATCAACGGGAACCTGGCCCATGGGGCCGCGGAGGTGGGCGTCGCCATGGGCGTGGGGAGCCAGCGGCCGGTCCTCCAGGGTCAAGCGCCGGAGGAGTCCTGGACCGTCGTGCGCGAGTACGAGGTCCCCCTCGTCATCGCCAACATCGGGGCGCCGCAGCTCGTCCGCCAGGCGGGGAAGGAACCCCTGGGCGTCGAGGACGCGAGAAGGGCACTGGAGATGGTCCGGGGGGACATCCTGGCGATTCACATGAACTACACCCAGGAGAT
>JBHHWA010000170.1:0-2917 GCA_046756285.1 Thermoplasmata archaeon | reverse complement strand
CCCGTGGCCACGAGATCCTTGAGGAAGTTGGCGATCTCGAGAAAGACCATCGGGCCTCGCTAATCGACTGGCTTCCTTAAAGCTTGGCGAGGCCGAAACGCGGCCCAAGTCCATCCGGCTCGCTAGGCTTGAACCTGGGGTTCCAAGCGCGGAATCCAGCGGCCTCCTCGTTCGTTCGCGAGTTCTCGATCCTCCGCAACGAGCGTCCCCCGGAGGAAGGTGGCCTCAGGAAAGATTGCTTCCCAACCCTCGAAGGGGGTCCACCCGGCCTTGGAATGGAGGTCGCGTGCCCGGATTCGCGTTCGTTCGCGCGGATCAAAGACGGCGATGTCGGCGTCCATTCCCACCTCCAGATCGCCCTTCCCCCCGAGCCCGAAGAGGGAGGCAGGTCGCTGACTCAAGGCACGGACGAGGACCTCCAGGGTGAGATCACCCCGCCGAACCCGTGCAAACATCAACGGGTACACGGTCTCCACGTTGGGGGCCCCGGGAGGGGCGTCGTCGAAGGGTTCCGCCTTCTCTTCCAGGGTGTGAGGGGCGTGGTCCGTGGCCAGGACGTCGATCTTCCCGTTTGCGAAGGCCCTCCAGAGCGCCTCCCGGCTGGGGGGCGGACGCAGGGGTGGGTTCACCTTCCCTCGGGTCCCAAGGTCGGCGGTCGTGTCGAGGAGAAGATGCATCGGGGTCACCTCCCCGCTCACGCCGCTTCCCTCGAGGGCGGCGAGTCCCGCCGGGGAGGACAGGTGGGCGACGTGGACGCGGCCGGACCGATGCCAAGAGACGAGCTGCCGAATCGCGGCCTCCTCCGCCGACTCGCCGCCCCGCGCCTCATGATGGTCGGACAGCGTGCCCTCCCTCCGGGGACGAAAGAGGGATGGGTCCTCCGCGTGGACCGTGAGAGGCCACGATGCACCGTGGAGGGCCCGCAGAATTTCAGGGAGCTCCTTCACCGACCCCGCCAGCCCGCCGAAGCTCTCGGCCCAGTAGAACTTGTAGGCGTGGCAGTAAGGCGCCAACCGCGAGATGTCCTCCCCCTGGAGGACCCCACCAAACAACCCGAAGTCCACGTGGGCCTTGGGGGCGACGGCCGCGCGCTTCTCCTGGAGACGCTTGGGTGCGGTGGCATGCGGCCGCGTGTTGGGCATGTCCAGGACCGAGGTGACGCCACCGACGGCCGCCGCCTCGCTCCCCGTGAAGAAGTCCTCCTTGTGGGTGAGACCAGGGTCCCTGAAGTGGACGTGGACGTCTACCGCGCCGGGGAGAAGGATGCGATCGCCGAAGTCATGCCGCTCGTCTCCGCGCAGGGTCTTCTTCACGGCGCGAATGACGCCGTCCTCCACCCCGAGCGCGAGGGAGCGCAGCTCCCCGCGGTAGAACGCCCTACCCTGGATGACCATCATGGACCGTGTTGAGGATCCGCCGGGCGACACCGCCCCGGGGTTCCACCTCCCCGAACACCTCCGCCTGGAAGCGGTAGACCTGCGTCGACGGCTCAAACCAAGCGTCGGGGAGGAGCCCCGCCTTCATGCAGGCCTGGGCCAGGAACTCGTCCGGGTCCCAGCCTTGGTCCAAGGCGACCTGGGGCAGGAGCAGACCGCTCGCAACCCCCTTGCGGACGAGGAGGCCGTGCACGCCCACGTCGAACCTGTCGAGGTACTCCATCGGCCGTATGGCGTCCACCCGCTCGGGGGACGTGAGGAGGCTGACCTCGACCACCACCCCGTCCGCCTCCGCGGGCCGGAGGGGTTCGAAGCGAGGGTCGTGACAGGACGCTACGGCGGCCCGCTCGACGGCCTCCCCCAGAGGCACGATCGTTTCGTAGTAGCCGATGCAGCCCCGGAGGGTCGCTTCGGGGTAGGTGTTGAGGGTCACGAACACCCGGCCGGGGTGGTCGAAGGAATCAGGAAGGGTCGGCCGGTCCCCGACCTCGCGCCCGGTGTGGACGTCCACAGACCAGCGCGCCAGGCGGACGCTGACCTCGCCCTCGTCCTGGCTCCACATCGGCCGAACCAGGAGAGGTGCTGGCTTAAACCCTTCTCCCCCATTTTTGGCCGTGACGCGGACCCGTCTAGAAACCTTTAATTGAGGGCGTATGGTTTTCGCGTCGGCGACTCCGTGAAGGCCATCCCCGTTTTGGAGATTATGTCGAAACAGCCGGTTACCTTGGCCCCCGACGCGTCCATTCACGACGCGGCCCGGTCGATGCGGGAGCGGGATGTCGGAAGCCTCTTGGTCGTCTTGGACGGGAAGCCCATCGGCATCGTCACGGAGAAGGACCTCGTGACCAAGGTCGTGGCCGAGGATCGCCTGCCCTCCGAGATGCGGGTCGAGGAGTGCATGACCGCTCCCCTGGTGACCGTGGAGCCGTACCGGGAGGTCGTCGACGCCGCGAAGACCATGGCCGAGCTTCGCATTCGTCGTCTCCCCGTGGTCGACGGCGAAAACCTGGTGGGCCTGGTCACGGAGAACGACGTCCTCAAGGTCTGGCCAGCGCTGATCGAAATCACCCGGCAACGCGCGGAGATGGCGAAGCAGGGGGAGGGGAACGGGGTGGGATATTGCGAGTCCTGTGCCACGTTCTCCGATCGGCTGGGGCTCCACCACGGCCAGCTCCTCTGCCCCGCGTGCAGCGAGACCTAGCTGCAGGGCCCTCTCTCCTTCGGTAATCGTGTCGCAATCTTTAAGCTGAGCCAGGGGGACGCTCGCGCGAGATGCGGTTTGTGAAGATCTCCCAGCCCGAGATCGAGGCCGTCCGACAGCTCTACGAGAGTGTCATGTCCTACGCGTGCCACGGCCTGTTCTTCCGGGAGGGCCTCTCCCTCGGGAGGGACATCGCCGAGATGGCGGCCAAGGGGGAGGACTTCTTCGACGCGTGCCGCCGCATCCTCATCGCCCGGGGCTGGGCGGAGGACATCACCTT
>JBHHWA010000169.1:0-2946 GCA_046756285.1 Thermoplasmata archaeon | reverse complement strand
CCACCTTCTTCGCGAACATCTCCCCCAGGGAACCGCCGAAGACGGTGAAGTCGTGAGAGAAAACGTAGGCGAGACGGCCGTCGACGGCCCCGTACCCCGTCACCACTCCATCGCCCGGGATACGGCGGGCGTCCATCCCAAAGTCCGTGATGCGATGGGTGACGAAGGGATCGAGCTCCACGAAGGACTCGGGGTCCAGGAGGACTTCGAGCCGTTCCCGGGCCGTGAGCTTTCCCTTGTCGTGCTGTTTCTGGATGCTTTCCTCGCCCCCGCCAGACCGGGCGACTTGCTTCCGGTCCCGAAGGTCCTTGATCTTATCCTCGGTGGACATGAGGAGCCGCCGAGGCCGCGAAGGGGACCCGCCAATATGCCTTTTGGGGATGGCTACCGGCGCGTCTCCACCGTGAGGGCGAGTTCGACGGGTGCGCCCAAGGGGAGCTCCGCCGGGCCTGCGACGACGCGAGTGGGCTTCCCCAGCTCCCCAAGGACCTCGAGTAGGAGGTCGGACGCGCCGTCGGCGACCCTGGCCTGTTCGTGAAACCCTGGGGCCGACGCGACGTAGACCACAGCCCGAAGGACCTGTTTGATTCGTTCAAGTCCATCCAGGTACTTCCTGAGGATGCTCAGGGCCAGGAGGGCACAGGTTCGAGCCGCCTCGTACCCCTCTTCAGCGCTGATTTCGCCCCCGAGCCGCCCCTCCGCCTGAAGCCGGCCCTCCACCATTGGAACGACCCCGGACGTGTAGGCAATTCGCCCGCTCTGTCGGAAGAGGACGTAGTTGGCGAGGGGAGTCGGAACCGGTGGCAGTCGCTCTTCCCAGTCTTCCAGGGTCGGAGACATGGCCGCAGGAGGAGGCTGGCGCTTAAAACGCCTCTCCGCCGAGGAACGGGGTTCGCGAGCGGGCTATTGGGCCTGCTCCAGTTCCCGACCTCCCGTGCTGGCGAGGCCGTAGGCGTAGGCACCCACGAGCGCGCCCAGGGCTGTGGTGAGCCCAGAAATGAGGATGGTCAGGACGAAGGGCAGGAAGGTCATGGAGGAGGGCAGCCCCAGGATGTCTACGAGGACGCCGGAGGCACCGACGAGGGGGAAGAAGAGCGCGGAGAGGCCCAAGGGAATCCCCCACGCGAGAACTCCAGCTACAAGCCCCAGGGCGAACGATCGCGTGGGGCGTTTGTGGAGGACCCCCGCCAGAACTCCGGCCGCGAAGACGAGCTGCCAGAGGCCCGTGAGCGTCAGAAGGTAGGCGAGGATGGCCGTGAGCGGGAGGACGGTATACCAAGGGTGTTCGCGCACGAAGACCTCCATGGTGACCCCTCAGCTACCCTGAGCCTCCCATTGGGCGACTGTCGTAAGTGCGAGGGTCTGGTACTCCCCATCCATCCACATAGCGAAGAGGTCCAGGTAATGAGAACTCACGGAATTCCCGCTCTGGCCCCCGGGGTAAACACCGTAGCCGGACATGGGCCCTCCCACGTCCACAATCAGGCGCCACGACGGTCCACTCCGGACCAGGAGGCCCGGATCGGCGAACTCTCCGTGGGCGACGTCGACAGTGAAAGACCCCCCATCACGAGGCTCCATGGGAGAGCTGAGGGCCCTTAGTTCCGTGAGGTGGAGAAGTTGAATTACGTGAAAGCGCCCCCATGGCTGGACTCCCCCGATGCGTTCCTCCAAGAGATCGAGGGCCTGGATGAGGGCGGTCCGCACCACATCATCCCGTTCCTCGACCTCTGCCGTGCTGGCATCGTCAAACCAGGGGGAGGTCGGTGCATTCTTCGTAAGGTTCTCGAGCACGGAGATCGACGGAAGGAAGATGTCCGAGAGGCCGCCGGCAATCCATTCGTCTCGAAAGGTGGCCTCCCGGTAGGCGTAGAGCCACGTCCAATAGAGCGTCGGCTCCGGCCGGTGACGACTCATGTCGTGGTTCCCCCAGCCGCGGAGAACAGCGATGGAGGAGGGGGCCTGGGGGTGCAAGGACGCCCCGCCGTCGGGTAGGGCGTCGAAGGCGTCGATGAGGAAGGGGACGAATTCCCGCGCGGCGACGGAGACGTGGTCAAGCTGCAGCGCCTTCATGTCTCCGATAGTGATCATCGCCTTTGCCGCCAACACCTCGGTAATCCGCGCCGCCCGGTACCGATCGGCCCAACTCCAGCCCAGATAGGGATCGTTCCCTGCGGTGGGCATCTGATTAGCGCTCACGAGGAAGCCCTGCGGCGGATTCAGGGCCTCGGGTACTTCGTCCATCGGGCGGAAACCCAGCCAGTCGGACGCGCCGCTCGCGCCATCGGCCGGCAAGCGGCCCGAGAAGCCTGGGGTCCGCAGAGGGTAGAGCCCGTTCACCACCATGCCGATGTTTCCACCGGAGTCAGCGTAGACGATGTTCTGCGCCGGCACCCTCAAGTCCACTAGCGCCGCACGGAATTCCGTCGCGTCCCTGGCCCGGCCCATATTGAGGAACGCGCGCAGCTCGTTGGTTGGCTCGTGGCCCGTCCATCGCATGGCCACAGTCTGATCGAGCTGGGTCAGGATGGGACCATGGGTGGTTATCCTCAACTCGAGCGCTTCGGGCTCCGCGTCCCGGACCGGGATCACTTCCTGGCGGACCGCGAGAGGCTTCCACTCGCCCCGATGAAGGTAGGTCCCCTCCGTCTCGTTGACCTGCTCCACATAGAAGTCCAGGACGTCGGCGCCCGTGTTCGTGGCGCCCCACGCCACGTGCTCGTTGAAGCCGAGGACCACCGGGGGGGCGCCGATGAAGGACACCCCGTACACGTTGAAACCGGGGCTCGAGAGTCGAAGTTGGTACCAGACGGAGGGAAGGGAGAGGCCCAGGTGCGGATCGTTCGCGACGAGGGCGCGTCCCGTGGCAGACTTCGCGGGGGCTACGGCCCAGTTGTTGCTCCCCAACGCCTCAGAGAGGCCCAGCCCGGCACGGACCTTCGCCTC
>JBHHWA010000168.1:0-2950 GCA_046756285.1 Thermoplasmata archaeon | reverse complement strand
CCCTCGTCTTCAACGTGACCACCCTCGCCATCTTTGCGATGGTCGTCCTGTTGCTGGACCTCGTGATGATCTACGTGGCGCTCCGGGTGTTCAACCGGGAGGACATCCTCGTTTCCTGGAGGTGACCGGGAGTCCCCGGAGGCGGGTCAGGGGAAGGCGAGCTCCGTGCCCACTTTCTCACGAACCGCCCGGTCGTAGAGGAGCTTCGCGGCGGCCGCGTCCTCCATGGCCAGGCCGATGGAGCGGAACAGCGTGATTTCCCCGGGTCCCTCGCGGCCCTTAGCGCGACCCACGATGAGGTCCCCCAGTTCCGCGATGTCCTCCTTCGAGACGGTGCCGTCCTTCGTGCAGGCCATGATGTCCCGCGCCTCCAAGAGGCAGTGGTCCAACAAATCCACCACGACCCGGGTGGCCCGGGCATAGGCCGCGCCATCGACTTCGTGGGCCGGCCCCGATCCGATGACGTTCAGATGGACCCCTTCGGGCAACCAAGCTCCCTTCAGGACGGGGGTGGGGGAAGGCGTGGCGGTCGTCACGATGTCTGAGCGAGTGACCACCTCCTTGGGCGTGGACAAGGCGTGCGCCTCCAGCCCCAGTTCCTGGGACGCCCACCGTGCGAACGCCTCTGCGTTGGCGGAGGTTCGGGAATGGGCGAGGAGCTTGGTGACCGGGCGGACCTCACGCAAGGCGGTTGCGTGCGACCGGGCCTGTACGCCCGCGCCGAGGAAGCCCGCCACCTCCGCGTCTTCTCTTGCGAGGAAATCCGTCGCGAGGGCGCTCACGGCCGCCGTGCGCAAGGCGGTGATCGGCGCGGCGTCCATGAGGGCGAGGGTCTCCCCCGTCTTCGTGTCGAAGAGGAGCAGGGAGCCCAGAATGGAAGGGAGGCCGTGCTTTGTCGGATTCGCTCCGTAGATCGAGACCGCCTTCAAGCCAAGAGCATCCAAGGGGTCCACAAAGGCGGGCATGAAGACCGCGGACCCCCCAAACCTCTCCATCTCGATGTAGCTCCGGGGTGGCATGAAGGTGCCTCCCTTGGCCAAAGCCACAAAAGCCGCCCGCATGGCCTCCCGCGCTCCGCGGGGGGTGAGGAGCCGCTCCACATCTCGTCGTCGTAGGATTCGCATCGCCCCCCCAAGGTCCCGCGATTGTTAGTCTTTGCTCCGGCATCTGCGAGCGATGGCTCGACGAGCTCAATCGGCGCTACGTTTGAGGCCCATGCCGTCCACCGAGGCCTGCACGCATCGAAGGAGGCTAGACCGCTTCCTCCGACCACGCGGCGACAAGGTCAGACCACCAGGGGCCGCGCCCGTCGAAGGGCACGTAGAGGGAGAGGCGGTCCAGTACGCCGCCGTACTTGGAACGAAGGGCAGAGACCAGGTCGTCGGGATGTGTGCGGAGGACCACCCGCTCAAGGATATCTGGGGGAAGCTCCCCACTCATCTCGTCCCAACGACCTTGCATGGAAAGCTCGTGGAGCCGCTCTCCCACGGCGCCGTGGCCGTGGAGTTCGAGGACGCGCCGGTAGGTTCGCGTGGACGCGTAGAAGGCCACCTGGTCGGCGGCCAACCGGAGGGCGGCGTCGCGCTCGTCCTCGGTGGCGCCTAAGGCCACGAAGACGGGGGCTACGAAGGCGACCTCCTCGACCGGCCGACCTGCCCGGCGGGCCCCCTCCTCCACCGCGGGCCGAAGCACCTCTTGGACGTAACGGACCGTGTGAAAGGGGTGGACATGGAGGCCCTCACACAGCTCCCCCGCCAAGCGCGCCATGCCTGGATTCACCCCAGCCAGGTAGATGGGAATGGTGGAGTGCGCCAGGGAGCCTGGGTTGAAGAAGGGCGTCATGAGGTTGAAGGAGAAATGTCGTCCCTGGAAGTCCAGGGGATCACCGTTCTGCCAGGATGCCCAGATTGCCCTCAGGGCGAGGATGACCTCCCTCATTTTCGGGGAGGGGGACACCCAGGGCACCGAAAACCGCCGCTCCATGTGGCCCTTCACCTGGCTCCCAAGGCCGAGGATGAACCGTCCCGAGGCGAGGGCCTGGACGTCCCAAGCGGTGTAGGCCAGGGCCATGGGGCTCTTGGAGAATGCAAGCGAGATGGCCGTCCCCACGTCGAGGCGCCCAGTGTGCTCCGCGGCCAAGGCGGCGGCGAGGAGAGAGTCGTGAGAGGTCTCCCCGATCCAAAGCCCGTCGAACCCCATCGTTTCGGCGGCCTCGGCCAGGCGAGGGACCTCCCCAGGCGGGGTCGGGGGCAAGAAGGCGTCGAACTTCATCGCGGCCACGGGGCGCCCCGACCGCGGTCTAGCGCCGGGGCCGCCAGATGCGCTTGAGGGACGACAAGAGGCGCGGAATGAATCCCTGGATGGTGGCTGCGGCGAGGTCGGCGGTCCCCGGCGGGCTCTTGCTGACGGTCAGGGTCCGTCCGTCCTTGGCCAGGATGTACACTGCCTCCCCCTCCGCCACTTCTTCCCCCGATTCCGCGCGCCACATCTCCCCCTCGAAGCGGACGTACGCCTTTTCCCCCGGCTTCAATCCGTCGATGGCCTCCGCCTGCTCTCCGATCATCCGGTGAAAGGGTTTCGCCCGGCGTGCTTGGAGGACCTTGTACATGGCGAACAGCAAGAAGGCCCCGAACACGGCGGTGGGGACCAGCAAGATCAGGAGGATGCGGAGTTGCTCCTCGGCCGTGATGAGGACAGTCGGGGGCGCGATGGGGGCGAGGAAGATCGTGCCCAGCACGAGGGAGATGATGCCGCCGGCTCCCACGACGCCGAACGAAGGCGTCGCGATCTCCACGATGAGCAATGCCACGCCGAGACCAATGAGGAACAAGGAGACAAGGTTAACGCTAAAGCCGAGACCAACGAGACCGAGGGCGATGGCAATGATGCCGAAGATCTCCGCCCCCACGCCGGGGGTGGAGATGCCGAAGATGACCCCGTAGATGCCCAG
>JBHHWA010000167.1:0-2953 GCA_046756285.1 Thermoplasmata archaeon | reverse complement strand
CGTCGGGTTCGAAGTACTTCAAGAGGGCGGGGGTCCGCCGCCTGCCCTTGGTCTTCGGCCGCAGGTACTCCACGGGAATCCGCTTCGCCTCGGCCACCCGGGCCTGGATCCAATCGCTCGTGATCAGCGTGGCGTCCTCCTCCTCCGCGACGGACCGGATGGCGGCATCGATCGCCCCTCCGCCGGCGAGCTTGATGTCCTCGAGGGTCGGACGCTGCCCCACGTAACGCAGGGTGATGGTGCCGCTGTCGGCCAGTTGGGCGAGCTCGCCCAATTCTTCCAGTCCCTTGTAGCCGGTCTCCTGGCCCCGGTCGGCCTGCGCCTCCAGCTCCGCCACGACGGCCTCGGGGACGATGACCTCCGCCGCGCCAGG
This sequence comes from Thermoplasmata archaeon, assembly GCA_046756285.1. Taxonomy (GTDB): domain Archaea; phylum Thermoplasmatota; class Thermoplasmata; order RBG-16-68-12; family JAJISG01; genus JAJISK01. The sequence continues at coordinate 2,580 of JBHHWA010000167.1, read as the reverse complement.
CTCCTTTCGCCGGACGATGTTCGTGATGCGTCCATCGATGACGACGCTCGTGTCCGGAACGATCTTCATGGAGTATCTCGGCCCGCCCATCCCTCCGACGGGTTAAAGAGTTTGAGCAATCGCGCTGAATGGGGGGAGGACGGCTGGGAGAGATGAGGCCCAAACCCGAGCCACCCAATGGCGAGGACCCCAATCCTGATGAACGTCGAGCGGGTGGCCGGAGGGACCATGGAAGAACCGGCCTTCGAGAGCCTGGACTGGCTCCGCGATGTGATGGCCGAATTCCCCAATCGCTGGTACGTGGCGGGAGGTTGGGCCATCGACCTGGCCGTGGGGCGCGTCACCCGCCCCCACGCGGATGTCGAAATTGCGATCCTAAGGCGGGACCAGGAGGCAATCAGGAGCCACCTGACGGACTGGGAGTTCTACCTCGCAGTCCCCGGGAAGCGGGGGATCCGCGAGCCTTGGGAGGAGGGGAGTCGACTGGAGCTCCCAATCCACGAGGTTTACGCCGCCAGCCCCGACGGAACGGAATTGGAGATACTCCTGAACGAATCCACGGGGGGCGTGTGGAGGTTCCGTCGCATGATGGAGATCGCGCGACCCCTCTCGAAGATGGGGCGTCTCTCCACCATCGGTCTCCCCTACCTAGCCCCTGAGATCGTGCTCTTGTATAAGGCGAAGGAACCCCGAGCGATTGACGAGGAGGACTTCCGGGTTGCGCGTCCCTTGCTCGCCGAGGAGGCAGGCGAGTGGTTGCGTATCTCGATTGATGCATGCTATCCCGACCACCATTGGCTCGCCAGCTTCGATGAACACGTCCAGTGAGAGTGAGTCGGCCTCGTTCCGACCCCCTCGGGGGGCCCGAATGCTAATGGTGTTGGAGCCCATCCGGGCTCGCCGGTGATGAGAAATGGGTTGGTGACCCCTGGTGTGATCGACCCTATGAGTACTGAGGCCCTCCGGGTCGACCCTAGCTCTGAGGGGCCCCGGAGGTGGCTTATGCGCCCCTCGAATTCCGCTCAGTATGAACCCGGCCGACTTCGCCAATATGTACGGCTTCCTAGCTGACTCCAGGGAACGATTCCTCGGCAAGTTCCGCGAGGTGGGCTGGGATGTCATTGTCGCTGATCGCGGTGGCACATGGGGTTCCATGCTCGGCATATTCCTTCACATTCTGGATGTGGAAGAGTCATGGCTGCATTATGACAAGAAGCCCTCGCCGCAACCAAGTCCGGAACTTGAGGAGCATGTGATCCGGGAAAAGGATGGATCGTGGGAGATTGACCCGCTGTCGTTCGGTAGCCTTGAGGCCGTCCAGGCCTACCATCGGAGTGTGGTGGCAAAGACGCGTGAAGTCCTGGAGAGCCTTTCTCTTCAGACTCTCGAGGAGGAGTTTGTCTTGGAATGGACAGAGGGCCGACGGAAGGCTTCGATGGAACATATTCTCCTTCACACCTTTGTCGACGAAGTGGCCCACCTAGGAGAGCTGGACTGCCTCTTGTGGCAACTCGATGTCGACCCCGACTGGTTGAGTTGGCTAGACCTGCACGAGAAGGTCGTGAGTTAGAGGTGCTCTTGGCATCGGTAGTGGAGAGGACCCTGGGCCTACCGTTCAGATACTTGTCAGGCGGACCTCGGGCCGAACCCTTATGCGTGACCACTGACTGTGGCGTCTCATGGGCCAAGAGGGGAACATTCAGGTCTTCAAAGAGTGGATCGCCGCGCACCGCGCACACGATCTCGACAAGCTGCTGACTTTCCTCACGGACGACATCCGGATCCAGAGCTCCGCCGGAAGCTCCATGCCCCCCGCGAATGGGAAGGAGGAGGCGCGCGTGCACTGGAGTACCATCTTTGAGACATTTCCCGACATGAGAATGGAGGAAGTGGATCTCACCCCAGGCGAGGATCGGGTGTTTGCAGAGCTCTCGCACGGTGGAACCATGAAGGGGAAAATGGGAGATTGGGAGCCGACCGGGAAGGAATATCGCACGCAGGGAGCCTTCCGCATCGACTTTAGAGAAGGGAAGATTCGCTCCATCCTTTCCTACTGGGACACCGCGACCATGCTGAAGCAGCTCGGCCTCATCCCGGACCCTGACTAACTGCCCTGGGGGGCGAGGAGCAGCCTCCTTACGCTTCCGCTTCCGCCGGCGAACTCCTCACAAGCTTCGCGGCAGACCGAATCATGAAGTCGAGCAACTTCTCCCATTCCATCTCGTCATCGATCCAGCGGAAGAAGCCGATCCGATGGGCGCCGATGGCCTGCATGAACTGGTCCTCAGAGATCCCCATGTCCCTCAGCTTCTCGCCCCAACCTCCCTTCCAGAGGTAGCGGGGCAACTTGTTGCCGTACCAGTAGCTGATGGGGTCGGCCACCGCGTGGCCTCCCTCCTCGCGGAACTCGGGATACTTTGCGACGAGTTCGAGGACCTCCTCCTTCAGGCGGACGGGTTCAGCCAGGCGTTCGAACTCCACGGCCACGTCGTCCTAGCAGACGGCCGACGGGCTTTACCCCTTTGGTCGTCCGTTGACGGCCCCACCCGCCATCCAGGAGATGAACTCGTGAAGGGGAAG
>JBHHWA010000166.1:0-2954 GCA_046756285.1 Thermoplasmata archaeon | reverse complement strand
CAGGATGGCCACGCCCTCGCGGGCCATCGCTACTCCTGGACGAGCTTCGCGAAGGAGACGTTCCCGACGATCTTTTCCACTTCCACCTTAACGACGGCGCCTTTCGTCGTCCCCGGGATGTAGATAACGTAGTTCTCCCGCCGGGCGACACCGTCCCCCTTCTTGCCGATGTCTTGGATCATGACCTCGTAGACCTTGCCCACCTGGAGAACCGGTTCCTCGGTCTTGGCCGCCTTCTTGATGACGCGCAGGGAACGGCGGGCCCCACAGGCATCGCACTGCAGGATGGCGATGCGCCCCTCCTTCACGATGTGGGTGTCGGGCCGATTGCACTCCGCGCAGAGGACGTACTCCTCGACGTAGCTCCCGATCCGCTTGTTGATCTTGTCGGCCGAGAGGCGCCCCTTGAAAAGGGCCCGTCGGTCTTCCAGGCTGCCCGAAGTGCCGAGCTCCTTGAGGAGGAAGGCAAAGAGGTCCTGGGGTTTGCGGTTGATTGTGTCGGCGATGTCAGCGAAGTTCCGGAGGACCGTGGTCTGCCCTTCCAGGAGGACCTCCGCCTCGGGCACCTGAAAGCGCTCCCGGGAGGTACTAGTCTCGGGAAGCTCCTTCTTCACGCGCTTGAGGAGGTCCTCGTAACTGGGCACGCCGAACCATTCGAGGGCGGCCTTATCAAGTTTGGGTCACGCCTCGACGGACAGCGCGGCTTCGACGAGCCCATAGTGAATCGGGGAGGGTCGGAGGGGACGGGACTTGAACTCGGGATGGAACTGGGAGGCGAGAAAGTACGGATGGCCCTCCAGCTCGAGGATGTCCATCCGCCGCCCGTCCTCCGAGCGGCCTACGTACCGAAGGCCCGCCCCCTGGAGTTTGGAGAGGAAGTCGGGACTGATCTCGAAGCGATGTCGATGGCGCTCGTAGACTCGGGTGGCGCCGTAGAGGGCGTGGGCCTTGGATCCGTCTTGGATGACGACCTCGTGGGCGCCGAGGCGCATCGTGGCCCCCATGTCCTCCACCCCGCGCTGCTCCGGCAACAGGTCCACCACCGGGTAAGGAGTCTTGGGGTCGAACTCGCTGCTGTTGGCCCCGTCCAAATGTAGGACGTTGCGGGAGAACTCGATGGTGGCCAGCTGGAACCCGAGACACACCCCCTGGAAGGGAATCCCGTTCTCCCGGGCGTACTGGATGGCCCGGACCTTGCCCTCGATCCCTCGCTCGCCGAAGCCGCCTGGGACGAGAATGCCCTGGACCCCATCCAGGAGCTTGACCCCGTTCTCCTCCAGGTCGACGCTCTCGACCCAGCGGATGTTCACCCGGGCGTTCGCCTTGGCGCCGGCGTGGCGGAAGGCCTCGATGTGGCTGATGTAGGAGTCCTGGAGGTGGGTGTACTTCCCGACGAGCGCGATCTCCACCTCCCCCTTCGGGTTCCGGAGGCGCTCCACGAAGGCCTTCCACCCCTCCAGGTCGTGGGGCCTGCTTTCAAGCGCGAGCTCGGTCAACAGGTAATCGGTGAGGCCTTGTTCTTCCAGGAGGAGGGGAACCTCGTAGACGTTGCCCGCGTCGGGGGCGCTGACCACGCCCTCCACCGGCACGTCGCAGAAGAGGGAGATCTTCCGCCGCACGTCCTTGTCCAGCTCGTCGGGGGCCCGCGCCACGATGGCGCTCGGGCGGATGCCCACGGCCCGCAACTCTCTCACGCTGTGTTGGGTGGGCTTGGTCTTGGCCTCGCCGACCACCGGAAGGATGGGGACCAGGGTCGTGTGCACGAAGACACAGTTCCCCTTCCCCACGTCGATGGAAAGCTGCCGAAGGGCCTCAAGGAAGGGCATGGACTCGATGTCGCCAACGGTCCCCCCGACCTCGACCAGGGTGACGTCGACCCCCGTAGACTCGGCCACATCTTGGACCATGCGCTTGATTTCGTCCGTCACGTGCGGAATGATCTGGACCGTGCTCCCGAGGTAATCGCCGTGCCGCTCCTTCTCGATGGCGGACAGGTACGCCTTCCCCGTGGTGATGTTGTGGTCGCGACTCAACTCCACGTCGAGAAACCGCTCGTAGTTGCCCAGGTCGAGGTCGACCTCTCCTCCGTCCTCCAGCACGAAGACCTCCCCGTGCTGGAAGGGGTTCATGGTCCCGGCGTCCACATTCAGGTAGGGGTCAATCTTGATGGCGGTCACGGAGAGGCCGCGGCTCTGCAAGTTGCGGCCTATGCTGGACGTGGTGATGCCCTTCCCCAAACCGGACAAAACCCCGCCGGTCACGATCACATATTTCATAATCCCAACGGGGAATTCGAATGGGCGGGAGGCGATTTAAACGTTGTTACGGGCGCCTTCCCTCCCGGTCGCTCGGGCCTCAAGGTTCTCCCGAATCGCGCCCAATACACCTCGCAAGTTGACCGCCTTTTCGTACGCGTCTTGGGCGGCTTTGACCGTATTTGGTTCTCCCTTCGCCTCCTTTGCGAAGGCCACCATGGCCCGAAGAGCACGCACGAGTTCGTCGACAATGGCTATGGTTGCTGCCTCGTTGGTGCGGGAGAGGGGATTCAAGTCGATAGAGAGAACGGTCTTCTTCATACCGACCAGGACCTCGGCTCGGTCACCGTCCTCCAGCGGGACGAGGACGACGTCGGCGCCATAGATGCCCGCGCGACTGCAGAGCGCCCGGGGGTGCTCGAGACCAGGGAGGGAGGCGTCAGGATTCCTCCCTAGGATTTCCCGAAGGCCCTGCCCCTCCAGGAAGGACACGAGGGCGCCAATCCGCTCTTCCGTTCGATGAAAGACGTTGACCTCGACTCGGGCCCCGGTGACCGACGCCAAGTCACCAATCTCCTTCGCCGCGAGAATGGCTACGTTGCCGTTGACGGACAGCACGGGGCGCTCCGCCCCGAGCAGGTAGGCCACCCCCGCACGAGCGGCCACGTCCGCTTCAGGCAACGTACGCTCGCCCAAGAG
>JBHHWA010000165.1:0-2955 GCA_046756285.1 Thermoplasmata archaeon | reverse complement strand
AGAAGACAAAGGCGTAGACGGGGAAGTGGATGGCGACGGCCCATGTGTAGACGAAGGGCGCCCAACCGTAATCCTTCCAATCGATCCAAAACTCCCAATCGCCCACCCCGATCTGGGAGCTCACCGCGAACATATTCTGCGAGAAAATCAGGAGGGCCGTGAAGCCAATGAAGGTGATGGCCCTCGTACTGAAGAAAGATGGCGGAGTCTCTGCCTCGGCCTCTGCAGCTGTCGCCATTGCCTCCCCCTACTTCTCGGCGGTTGTTGGTGGACCAGCCGCGGGGCTGGACGTTGCAGGGCCCGAATCGCCCGGATCCGTGAGAGGCTCACCCCCATCGGGGGCCATGGCCGTGGGAGCCGCGGGCTTCACGAGCTCTTGCGCCTTCTCCTCAAGCTGCCCGAGGCGGAGGATCACACGGACCACCTCCGGCACCCCGATCGCGTAGATGAACATGAACGTTAACACGAAGTTCCAGTGGGTGGGCATCGAGAAGAACTCCTCCCGGAACAGGAAGATGTGACCGACTTCGTTGGAGATCATGGAGCCCAGCGTGAACCCAAGGACAGTGATGGGGAACACCCAAAGGGTGATCGGGATCTCCCCCCGGATGTACGGCTGCGCCACCTTGAGCGCGTAGAACTGGAAGATGACGGCTTGGAACATCATGAGGGCGAAAAACGGCCCAAAGATCATCAGATGAGGCGGCGTCCACGTGGAGTCCCGTATGAGGAAGGAATGCTGCGCGGGATCCCATATCACGGGGATCGCGACGGCGTTGTATGTCACCGCGGTAATCCACCACATCCACATCAGATTTCTCAGAGCCCGGCCCTCATCCGCTATGCTGAAGACCGGCCTCGCCGAGGCGCTCACCGTTGCCATTTAACCTCCTCCCGCAATCGTTGGTTGCTGCGATGCAGCATCCGTGCGGCTCGGGATTGTTTAGGAATATAAATAGCTTTTCTCCGGCCAAAAACGGGGTGACCAGCCGTCGAACGACCTCCTCAAGGGCACACATTCCAACCCGCGTGTCGGGCGGCACGCCGATCGGCGTTCGGTCTCCAAGCGGTGAGTCGATGGATGCGACTGGGACAGATTCTGGCGGTCAACCTCGGGCTCTTTCTCGTGTCCAGCGTCCTGGTGGTCTTCAACTAGACGTCTTTCAAGTTGTCCCGGCAGGAGCACGAACTCACTTTTTCGGGTGACGATTAGGCCACGCCATGATGCCCGTTCAGCCCATCGGGTGCATCGAAACGTGTGGCCAGGTGTCCTGATTGATGGGACGGGTTCAGCCGACGAACTCTTGGTCCCAAGAGGCGGAGTCCAAACCTCAAACAAAGCCTTCTTAATACCCGCCCTCCTATGATCCTTGAGTCACCATGAGCGAGATCATTCCCATCCTCCTCCACGGTGGGGCGGGGGACCACCCATTCTTTGGGCATCCCGAAGCGATGCTCGCCGCTGTCATGATTGCCGCCGTCGTCGTCGGAGTGGGCGGCGTCATCCTCTTCCTGATTAGGAAGTACCTCTTCCCAGTCGAGAGGAAGTGGTAGCAGCCGCGACATGCGGGCAAGAGGGCGACGAAGACCGACCCGGACCGGTCGTTCTACTCCGGGCGCTGATGACCTTCCCCGTTTCCGCTCTGGACCCCTGTCGTCGACTCGGCGTTGTCCCATAGGCATGAACCGGGCCATCGTTTCCGGGGACAGAATCGGTCAGAAGGCCTCGGCCCCAGGCAGCTCCTCGAACCTCCCTCAATCTGCAGAGGGCAAGCGAGGTCCTAATTCGCCACCCTTGACGCTGTCGCCGACCTGCTGTTACCCCGCCGTCATCGACCCGCGGGGACGGCGATGTTCTCAGAGGAACCTCGGACGACAACAAACTCGACCGGCTCTTCGGAGCTCAGGTTGACTTCGTCGTGGATGGCATAGGGCGGAACGTAAACGAAATCGCCCTTTTGGGCGTCGACCACCTGTTCGAGGTTTTCGCCGAATCGGAAGCGGCAGGCCCCCCGGAGGAGATACACACCCGACTCAGACCGACCGTGGTGGTGCGGAGCGGACGACGCCCCGGGATCGATCCTGGCAAATCCCATCCAGAAGTTTCTCGCGCCGACCAACTTCCCATCAATGGCCGTCTCACGTCGCAATCCGGGGGTCTGGGCCGTGTTATCGTCCCGGTCGCTGGGTTGGATCAGCCGCACGTCCCGTTTCCCCGCGTCGGCGGGGGACGCCGAGCCTGCTTGCTTCAAATTCGCACCTGTCCGGAGGTTGCCCTCTTCGCCCGAGGCGACCAGTTCATGTAAGACTTACGGTTCGATGCCAGGTGCTGGACCGGAATCGGACCTCCTGCCATACCAAATCGACCTTCGCCACCTCCATGAGACCGTCGACCGCGCCCTCACGCTTCGGTTTGCCTTCTGACCGTCGACGCACAACAGGTCATGTCTCAGGGCAAGGACTAAATAACGGGATGCTCTACCGCCCCCCAACGGAGCGGATCGGAGCGTCGGTTCCGCTCCTCAAGGGGGAGGTCCATGGTGGGCACAGAGATTGTGGCCTTGGGGTTGCTTGGTTTCTCGGCGAATTGCATAGTACTGGCACTTAACACCATCGGCGTGGAGAAGACGGAGCCGGAGAAGCTTCCAGGAGCTTGGGGACTCGCCCATCTCTTTCTGGGGACTATGATGGTGGTAGTCGGCTTCGCGACCGTTCTGACGAATCCCGTCGGTGTCGATACGATCTCCGGCTTTTTTGGCGCCGCGTTGGCGTGGTTCGGCTTCTTCTGGATATTCACCGGTGCTACGTTGGTCCTGGGGTTCGACCTGCGTGTCGTCGGCCAGATTTCCGTTCCGTTCGCCATCGTCGACCTATGGTTCATCTACGGGTCGCTGACGGTCTATCAGGAACTCGGACTCATGACGGGTGACCTAGGGACGATTGGACCAGGAATGT
>JBHHWA010000164.1:0-2958 GCA_046756285.1 Thermoplasmata archaeon | reverse complement strand
AACGCCTCCTCCACGCTGTCCCCCGTCTTCGCGCTGGTGAAGTGGTAGGGGGAGTCGTAGGCCCGGGAGAACTGCTCCGCCTCTTCCTCGGACAGCTCCCGCTTGTCCTCCAGGTCCGCCTTGTTGGCGAGGATTTCGATGGGGACACGGCCGGTGACGCTGTAGACCCCCTCGATCCAATCGTCGAGGTCGTCTAGGGTGGCCTTTCGGGTGAGGTCGCACGCGGCAATGATGCCCTTGGCCCCGTAGAAGTAGGCCTCCTTGAGGAGTTCCCGGAACCCCTTCTGCCCCATGATGTCCCAGACGGTCATGTCCACCGTAAACTTCCCTTGCTTCGGGACATCGAGGTCGATCTCCTTCTTGGACACCTTCGTGCCGAGGGTCTGAATGTACTTGTCGTCGAAGTCGTCGTGCACAAACCGGCGGATGAGGCTGGTCTTCCCAACGGCGGCCTCTCCGACGAGGCATACCTTCATCTTCATCCTCTTGCCCGGCATGACCCTCGGCACCCTCTCCTTAGGTGCGCATATAAACGTTCGGCTAATGTTATCAGGGCCGAAAACCGCGGGCACCTGGCTCCCTGGGACTCCCGTCGCTTACGCCAACGATTATATAGACCCCCCTCATCAAACGGCACCAGCCGGGTCAGACGCCCTGGGAAACGGATTGCCCCAACATCGGGGCCCGAGGGTTCTGGGCCTCGAGAAGCGTCACGACCCGTCCGGGAGCCCCGCTCTCGACTCCGAGGAAGCATGCCTGCCGTCCGTCGGCCCCGACGCGGGTCTATGGCGTATTCGCCGCGGAAACGGGCTCGCAAGGAGGTTCCCCACTTTGCCTCCTGGCCCGAGGTCAGCGGAAGCCCTCGGATCCAATCCTTCGCCGGCTACAAGGCCGGTATGACCCACGTCCTCCTGGTGGACTTCAACCCCAATAGCCCGACGAGTGGGCAGGAGATCCAGGTCCCGGTGACCGTGGTCGAGACGCCGCCCATGAAGGTCGGCGCCGTTCGTCTCTACGAGCACGGCTCCTCGGGGCTCCGGGCCAGGGGCGAGGTCTGGAGCCCGGACCTCGACCGAGAACTGGGTCGGCGGCATCCTTTGGGCACGCGCAAGGGCGCGGCTCAATGGGACCGTTTCGACCCGGAGGCCTTGGATGAAATCCGGGTCCTCACGTACACCCAGCCCCGCCTTGTCCCCGGCATTCCAAAGAAGGCCCCGGATGCCATGGAGACCCGAGTGGGGGGAGGAACGATCCCCGAACGGCTCGCCTTCGCGCGGGAGCAGCTCGGGAAGGAGGTCACGGTCGGCGACTTCGCCGAGGAGGGTCAGCTCGTGGACGTGGCTGCGGTCACGAAGGCCAAGGGGTTCCAAGGGGCCGTTCAGCGTTGGGGGATCAAGATTCTCAGCCATAAAGACAGCAAGATTCGGCGTCGAGTGGGCACCCTAGGCACGTTCAAGCCCGGCTACACCCGCCCGACCGTTCCGCAGGCGGGACAGATGGGGTACCATCAGCGGACGGAGTACAACAAGCTCCTCCTGAAGATCGGCGAGGATCCGGCGGAGATCAACCCCTCCGGCGGCTTCCTCCGGTACGGGGAGGTCCAGAACACGTTCCTCCTGATGAAGGGCTCCCTCCCGGGTCCGACCAAGCGCCTCGTCCGCCTCCGGGATCCCATGCGAGCCCGGAAGCCGAAGGTGGTCGAGGAGCCCGAGTTCACGTACGTCTCTCTCACCTCCAAGCAGGGGGCCTAGCGTGGCGAAGAAGACCAAGAAGAAGGGAGCCGCCACGCCCCAGATCCAGCCGAAGGACGTCCGGCGGGCCCGTAAGGCGCAGCTTCAGGAGTGGGCCGAGGCCCTGGACCTGGACGCCTCAGGGACCGTTCCAGAACTGCGGGAGCGACTACTCGCGGCGCTGGAAGGGGAGGAGTACCTGGTCCTTGAGGAGGGGGAAGCTGAGAAGCCCGTCCGCCGTCCGAGGCGCAAGGGAGGGCAGGTTTACCTCTACTCCATCAAGGGCAAGCCTGTGAAGGCCGTGGACCTCCCGCCGGTGTTCGAGCACGAGGTCCGGGTGGATGCGATTCGACGGGCGGTGACCGCCTTCCAGGCCAACCGCCGGCAGCCCTACGGTCCTGGCCCGAAGGCCGGCCTCCGGCACTCCGTGGAGTGGTGGGGGAAGGGGCGAGGCGTTTCCCGGGTTCCTCGCCTGAAGGGCCGGGGCGGACGGGGAGCCCAGGCTCCGGGCACGGTGGGGGGGCGGCGCGCCCACCCACCTCGGCCGGATCGAAAATGGAGAAAGAAGCTGAACAAGAAGGAACGGCGGCTCGCCCGCGCCTCCGCTCTCGCAGCAACCGCAGATCCGACTCGGGTGCGGGGGCGAGGCCACCTCTTCCCGAAGGACCTGTCCGTCCCCGTGGTTCTCGAGACGAAGGTCGAGGAACTGACCGACACCGCAGAGGCCTTGGAGCTCTTCCAACGGCTGGGGGTCGACGAGGACCTCGCTCGTGCCTCCAAGCGGAAGGTCCGAGCGGGGCGGGGGACCATGCGCGGACGGCGGTATCGCAGGCCCAAGGGCCCTCTGCTGGTTCTCACCCGTCAGTCGGTGGGGAGGCGGGCCTTCGGCAATCTTCCGGGCGTGGAGGTGCAGCACCCCCAGGCCCTAAACGCGGAGGTCCTCGCCCCTGGCGGCATGCCTGGCAGGCTCACCCTCTTCAGCGAGAAGGCCCTAGATGAACTCGGAGAATCGCCATGATCGAAGACCCCCATGGCGTCCTGCTCTATCCCATCGTGACGGAGAAGTCCCTCAACTACCTCTCGGGCACCGCCTCGCAGGAGTTCAAGGACGGCAACCGGCTGGAGTTCGTGGTACGGTCAGACGCCACGAAAGGGGAGATCCGGCGGGCCTTCGAGTCCCTCTTTGAGGCCAAAGTAGAAAAGGTTAATACCCATACGAAGAAAGACG
>JBHHWA010000163.1:0-2963 GCA_046756285.1 Thermoplasmata archaeon | reverse complement strand
AGGCCGTGGAAGGAACGCCGGCAACGGTCAGCGTAATGTTCGGCTGAACGGTGGGGATATCCCGGCTGACGACAGGGCTCAGAGTGTTGGACACGAGTCCGAGAGCGGTTCCCGCTATGAGTACGGCGACCGCCAACAGGGCGAGTTTCGACCGTCTGGCAAGCCGAACGGTCCGGAAGGGCCCCGTTTCTCTTGGATTCCTCAAATCGACCATGTCGCCGCGTGGGTCCAGGAAGGCTTTGAAAGACGGTCATGCAGGCACCCTGCTTGTCGCGCCTCGGAGACGTTAAGAGCCGCCCGCCCATGCGAGCCTGGGGGATGTCTATGGCCCTGAGTGAAGTAGCCTACTCGAAGCCCCGCACCTTCTGGCAGGACGTCCGCGTTCTCTTTCACCTGCCGAGGGCAGCCATCGTCTACGCCTACCTGGTCCTGGGGGCGGCGTTCGCACCGGCCATCGCACTCGACCGTCTCATATTGAGTTTCGTAGCCTTCTTCTTCGGCCTCCAACTCGGGGCCTACGCCCTGGACGAGTTGAAGGGGCGCCACGCCTCCACCCAGTTCACGGACCGGCGGCTGAAGATCCGGGCGGCGGTTGGCCTGGGTGGGTTCGTCGCCATCGGCGTCTACCTAGCCGCCGTCTACTCTTGGTGGATCCTGGCTCTGCTGGTCTTCGGCGCCTTCACGATCTTCGCCTACAACTCGGAGGTGTCGCGCGGCGCGTTCCACAATGCGTTCTGGTACGGGGCCGGGTGGGGCTTTGGCCCCGTGGTGGGGAGCTACTTCCTCCATGCGCTGGTCTTTCCACCCCCCTCAGTGCTGCTCCTGGGGGTCTTCGCCGCCGTCCTGGGGGTGGCCCATCTCTGGAAGTACGGGAACACGAAGTGCTCCCACAGCCACACGTGCTTGGACTACGCCAAGGACCACGGGGAGACTCTTTGCCACGGGCAGGTGTGCGCGAACCGCCTCGTCATGCCCTACGGACCGAGTCGGTTGCAGTGGCGTCTCATCGACATGGAGTTCGCGTTCGTCTTCCTTCTGACGGCGGCCATCGTGGCGTGGCGGTTCGGGTTCTGATGGCGCGGATCGTCTTGGTCCGGCATGGCCATCCCCGGGCAGAAGGAAGAGAGCGGTCACGATGGGGCCTCTCCGACGAAGGGCGAACGGTCGTCGCAACGCTGGGCGAGGAAGCGGTTTGGAAAACCGTGGAGCGCATCTACGCGAGCCCCGAGCGCCGGGCCCAAGAAACGGCCCAGATGGTCGCCAACCGGTGGGACATTCCGCTGGAGGTGCGGGAGGATCTCGGGGAGGTCCATCGCCCCTTCGAGGTCCGGGGATACGAAGACAAGATTCGGGCGTTTCTGAAGGGCAAGGCTCTGGAAGGCTGGGAGACCCGCCAGGTCGCCGAGGCTCGCGTCCATCAGGCAATGGAGGACATCTCTCGAGAGAGGGTCAACGTCGCGGCGGTCTCGCACGCTCTCCTCCTTGCCCTCTTCCTCGCCCAGGTCTCGGGAGCGGAGCCCACCTTCTGGTTGCACCACTCCATCGGCTTCGCCGAGTATGCCCTCTACGACACGGACGCGCGGGGCCTCGTACAGGGCTTCCGCGCAGCGGCGGCTAAGGCCGCTGAATGATCTCGATGGTGACCCCATCGGGATCTTCGATGAACGCGTAGGTGCTGGTGCTCCCCGGGAGGTGGAACGACTCCTCCACGACGCGGCCGCCCCTCTCGCCGCACTTCGTCAGGACGGCCTTTAGGTCGTAAACCTCGAAGGCCAGGTGGTCGAACACGCGTTGCTCGTGCGTGGGGACGCGGAAGGTGGCCTGCTCTGCGTATCGGATGACCTCAATCTGATGGCCGCTGCCTTCGGATTCCAGGAACGAGATCGCCATGTTCCGTTCGGGAATCGCCTTCTGGCGCACGAGCTTCATGCCCAGCACTTCCGTGTAGAAGGCGACCGTTCGGTCCATATCGCTCGTCCGAATGGAGGTATGAAGGAGGGACATTGCCGGTTCTCAGGGGAAGTTTCGCCGAGCTATTTAGCACGTCTGCCCGCCACAGAAAAGCCAAATACGCACCCTCCCCATGGGAACCGTTCTGCGGGGATGGCCTAGCCTGGTAGGGCGCAGGATTGCTAATCCTGTGCGGGCAACCGCTCGGGGGTTCGAATCCCCCTCCCCGCGTTCTGTCGCGATAGCACTGGAAGGCGAGGTCACCGACCTAGTGGCACCCACCGCTGCGGGGGCCACGACCACGGCAACGCACGGCGCGCATCCGGCGACGGGACCTCATATTCAGCCCATTGGGGGCTGGCCAAATCGCTCCCAGGAAGCAATCTCTGAGAGGGGTTTTCGACGCTTTCCCCTTCGAGCCGCATCATCCGTCGGGAACCCCAGGGGGAAAGCCGCGATCACGATGGCGTTCTCAGGAAGGCCGAGAAGTCGGCGCGTGGCACTCTGATCGAAGTTCGCCACCCAGCAGGTGCCTAGTCCCTGGTCCCAGGCCGCGAGCACCATGTTCTGGATGGCGCGACCCGCATCGGCATCGGGGAACTTGGCCCCTATCATCGTCACCACGATCGCCACCGGTGCGGTGGGGAGGTAAGGCCCGGTCGGGGTGAGGCGGGAGAGTTCCTGGAGTGTGGCGCCGTCTCGCACGACAATGAAATGCCACGGCTGGCTGTTCTTCGAGCTGGGAGCCCAGCGTCCCGCCTCCAGAACACGAAGAATCATCTCATCGGAAACCTCTCGGTCCTCGAACGACCGGACTGCCACCCGGCCTCGGATGCACGCCCACGTCTCCATGGCGGGGGGAAAGACCCGGATTACTAAGGGTTGCTGCGACCCGGGCGCAGAAGAGGACCGTGTCTTCAGGATTGGAAGGACAGCCGCGCCTCAGACGTCGACGTATCCCGCCTCCCACGTCCGGTGCTCGTCGTGATTCCTCAAGTCCACGGAGAAGTCCA
>JBHHWA010000162.1:0-2984 GCA_046756285.1 Thermoplasmata archaeon | reverse complement strand
AGGTACTCCTCGCCGATGTTGTAACCGCCACAGTACCCGATCCGTCCATCGATTACCGCGATCTTGCGATGATTCCGGTAGTTGCCCCGGGCGAAGCCGGGGTAGAAGAAGGCGACTTCTGCACCCCTGCGGGCCAGGCGGGATGTGAGCTTCCTGACGGCCTTCCCACCAAGGGCATCCAGGAGGAGGCGGACCTCGACGCCAGCCCCCACACGTTCCTCCAGGACCGACAGGATCTCGCGGGCAAGAGGATCGTTCCGCATGATGTAGTACTCGAGATGAATGTTGTCCTCGGCCGCACGGAGATCGTCCAGCAGCGCCCGAAACTTCTCGGTCCCGTCGACGAAGAGCTGGACGCTGTTGGACTCCGCGAGGGGCGCAGACGGATCCGCGTGGCTCAAGAGAAGGGCCAGCTCGCCGTATTCGGGAAGGCCGTCTGATCCGGCCGGTGGGGCCTCTGCCCCCGTTGAATCGGGCGACTCGGAGAAGGAGATTCCCAAATCGGCCTGGGCCTTCTGCTCGAACCTCCGACGTTTCCGACGGTGGTTCTGGTGGAAGAAGATGTAGAGGGTGACCCCCACAAGGACGGGGAGCAGGAGGAGAGCGAGGAGCCAATGGAGCGTGCGCGTCGGGTCATCCCTCTCCGCGAAGAGGATCACGAAGACGAAGATGACGTTCAAGGAGAGAAAAGTGAGAGCGACGATGAGAATTATGTTCTCTATCAAGAAGGTCAGCAGATCGGTCAAGCTCCCCCGCCTCGCATCTCTCGAGTGGCCCCCGACATCCGGTCACCGCTTTTAAGGTTAGAGCGTGGAACCATCGTCCTCAGGGCCGCCCGAATCCCGCTCAGGTTTTTTGCGTCAAACGGGATTCGGCCCCATGAAACCCGTGAACCTGGCGGACGCGTTCGCGGGCATCCAGGAGCTTTGGAAGCCCAAGATCGTCAGCGCGGTGAACGACACCTACGTCAAGCTCGTGAAGCTCAAGGGGGAATTCATATGGCACCAGCACGAAGCGGAAGACGAACTCTTCCTCGTGATCGAGGGGAGCATCCGGCTGGAGCTGCGCGACGGAAGCGTCTCGTTACAGGCCGGAGAGATGGCCGTGGTTCCCCAGGGAGTCGAGCACCGACCCGTGGCCGAGGAGGAAGCCCACGTGCTCCTCATCGAGCCGAGGTCGACGCGAAACACGGGGGACCTGCGGGACGACCGGACGACGGAGGCAGAGTGGATCTAAGGGTCTCTGGACCCGGTGGGCACAAGCCGCAACGATAGCCAAAGACTTACACCATGAGAGAGGTTCGCCTCGGGGGAGAAAGTGGCAGGCGATCTCCAGAAGAAGCTTCGGGTTCAGCCAGGCTTACGGATGCTCGTGCTGAATGCCCCCGAGGGGTACATGGAGACCCTGGGAGCCCTCCCTGAGGGCGCGCAGGTCGAGACGGAGCCGACGGGGACCTATGACTGGGGGCAATGTTTTGTCGGTGACGTTGCGGAACTTCGGCGCCTCGCCCCTAAGGCCCGCGACGCCGTGAACTACGACGCACTCCTCTGGATCTCGTATCCCAAGAAGAGTTCGAAGATCGCGACGGACATCAGCCGAGACGTCGCTTGGGAGGTCATGAAGGAGTTCGGCCTCCGCCCTGTGTTTCAGATCTCCATCGACGATACATGGTCCGCTCTGCGGTTTCGTCCGACCGAGCAAGTGGGCAGGTAGACACGGAGAGTCCCAAATCGTGGGGAGCTCCATTCTCCAGCGTGCAGATGGGACTGCCCGGATTTGAACCAGAGTCGTGGGCTGAACTGAGAATGGCCAGATGAACTGAATTCTAGGGTTGTAGAACCAGATAGCACTTAGTAGGCTACCTCGCAATGGAGGGGGCATGGGGAAGGGGGTCCTGATCTCCGGGCTCGTGCTCGGCATCCTTGGAGTTCTGTGGTCCTTCGTGAGTTTCGCGATTGCCGCGCTGTTCGTGGCGTTTGGGGGGACAGGCGCCTTCCTCCTCATTCCCGCGCTTGGCTTCCTCTTGGGCATCTTGGCGATTGTCGGAAGCGTCGTTGGCAACACAAGGACGCAAGCCGGCGCCGTCGTAATCTTAGTGGGCGGGGCACTCATGGTTCTCGCCGCAATCTCAATCGCCCTCTCAGAGGCGGGGATTACTGGGATGGACGCGCTGGCCTTCTCCTTCGTCGTGGCTTGGTGGGCCTATGGACTTGTCATAGCTGGAATACTGGCTTTACTCCTCCACCGAAGTGGCGTGACGACGGCGGCTCCATGAGCCAGGGCCTCTTCAGGCTTTCAAACTAGGCCTGGCTGGTCGTCGGATTTGAACCGGGGTTCCGAAGTGTCCAGGAATCATCAAGCCGCATCCTATTGTCTACCATAGCAAGCTATAAGAGCCTGTAAATGCGTATTATCGTGCGTGACGACGACCACAATTCAGTTGAGCAAGACGATGAGGGAAGCCTTGCAGGGCATGAAGCTCCATCCTCGAGAGACGTACGAGGAGGTTCTTGAGAGGCTCCTAGAAGACCTCCGCGAGTTGAGCGAGGAGACCAAGGAAGAGATCGAGCGGGCCATCCGCGAAGTTGAACGTGGGAAGTACCGCACCCATGACCAACTCAAGGCCGAGCTGGACCTCTGATGGTCTTCGAGATCATTTGGTCTGACTCAGCCGTTAGGCAGTTGGAGAAACTCGACCGAACGATTACCCGCAGAATCTTCGCAAAGGTCGGTGACCTCCGCGAGAACCCCTTTCCACACGTTCGAAGACTCGTTAACTCGCCGTATTATCGCCTGCGCGTAGGCGACTATCGAGTCATCCTGGACATCAAGCGGGAGGTCCTGCGGGTTCTCGTTCTGAAGGTAGGGCACCGCGAGTCGATCTACAGGCGGTGACTTGATTGCGGGGGCGCACTCCCCAAGCGTCGGGCAGTACGGCCGCCTGGAATGGAGTCACGGGCTATTTCTGAGCCAGGCCTGTTCTG
>JBHHWA010000161.1:0-2996 GCA_046756285.1 Thermoplasmata archaeon | reverse complement strand
GAGCGGAGGGTCCCCTACCTCCTGGACTTCTACCCCCTGCAAGGGGAGGAACACACCCGCATCCACCCCTTCTTCAAGCATCTCCAGGAGGGTCGGCTGACCACCACCCGGTGCTCCGCGTGTGGGGAGGTCCTCTGGCAGCCTCGGGTGGTGTGCTCCCACTGCAACTCGGACGAGATGGAATGGATCGACCTGCCTCAGGAGGGGGATATCTTCGCGTTCACTTCCGTCAAGGTCGGCGCGCCTCTGGGGATGGAAGCGGACCTCCCGTTCGTCGTTGGGATCGTGAAGCTCAAGGGGATCGACCTGCAGATTCTCGCCCGCATCGATGGGGACGAGGCGTCCCTCCACATCGGGCAACCCGTGCGGGTGGCCATCGATCGCCTTCCCGACGGCCGCGTCTGGTTCCGGTTCAAAGCGGTCGAAGGTCCGACGTAGTGGGCGGCCGCACAAACCTCTTACACGGCTTCGGTATCGCTTCATCGATGTACGAGAACATCCTGGTCGAGCGGGAGGAGCCCTTGGCCTTCCTGACGTTCAACCGCCCCGAGGCCCTCAACGCCATGAACCGGAAGACTAAGGAGGAGGTCCTCACGGCCCTGGCGGAGCTGGAGTCGGACGAGGGGGTTCGCGTCGTCATCGTACGGGGATCGGAGAAGGCCTTCGTCGCAGGAGCGGATATCAAGGAGTTCGCCGACGTTCGGCCCATGGACCAATGGGAGGACCGGCGGGAGCAAGGGTTCTACGAGGCCATCCCGTCCTTCCCCAAGCCGGTCATCGCCATGATCCGCGGCTACTGTCTCGGTGGCGGGTGCGAGCTTATCCTGGGTTGCGACCTCCGCATCGCCTCCACCACGGCGAAGATTGGCCAGCCCGAGATCAACCTGGGCCTCATTCCGGGCGGAGGGGGAAGCCAGCGTCTGCCCCGCTTGGTCGGAGAGGGGAAGGCGATGCAGCTGGTCCTGGCGGGGGAGCCCGTGTCCGGCGACGAGGCGAAAGCGATCGGCCTCGTGGAGGAGGTGTACCCGGAGGAGGAAGTGGAGGGGCGAACCCGGGAACTGGCCCTCAAGATCGCGGAGAAGAGCCCTATAGCCCTCCGCCTCGCCAAGGAGGCCATCCGGGCGGCCTCGAACATGGGCTTGAAGGCGGGCCTCGAGTACGAGGGCGCCCTCTTCGCCCTCCTGTTCGCCACCGAGGACAAGGCGGAGGGAGTGAAGGCCTTCCTCGAGAAGAGGAAGCCCGCCTTCAGGGGCAAGTGAACATCGTCTTCAAGGCCTCGAGTACCATGCCCCCGGAGGGAGGATACCCAATGGGAGAGGGACGACTCCAGGGAAAGGTGGCCATCGTCACCGGTGCGGCGTCTCAGGGGAAGGGTGTGGGGAATGGAAAGGCCATTTCCATTCTCTTTGCCCGGGAAGGAGCGGAACTCTTCCTCGTCAATCGGACCCTTTCGCACGCCCAGGAATTGCAGGAGGAGATCGAGGCCGATGGAGGCACGGCTTCCTCTTTCGGCGCCGATGTGACCCGTGCACCGGCGGTGGAAAGGATGGTGCAAGCCGCCGTGGAACGTTTTGGTCGCCTCGACATCCTTGTGAACAACGTGGGAGGCGGCTTCCCAGGCATGGGGACAGCCGTCACGGTGGAAGAGGAGGGCTGGGACAAGGTCATCGCATTGAATCTCAAGAGCTCCATGCTGTGCTCCCGCTTCAGTATCCCCCGGATGATTGATACGGGCGGGGGCGCCATCATTAACGTCTCCTCGATGGCTGCGATGGCGGGTGCTCGAATCCCCGGCTCTGGCTTCACCGCTTACGCAGCTGGGAAAGCCGGTCTTGAGGGCCTCACACGAGCGATGGCCGCGGATCACGCCCGTGAGGGGGTTCGAGTGAACAGCCTCCTCGTGGGAATGGTCTGGACTCCCCTGGTCTCCGGATTGGGCGATGAGGTGCGAGAGGCACGCCGGAGGGCTGTCCCCCTTCGGGTCGAGGGCACAGCATGGGATGTGGCCTGGGCTGCGGTGTTCCTGGCCAGTGACGAGGCCCGCTGGATTACAGGCGTGTCCTTGCCGGTTGACGGAGGGAGTCTTGTCGTCCGGAGGTGGCCGGGGGTCTCGGAAGAGGACTGAGCGGCCACTCGGTCCCTTGGCGTCCGAGCTTCCCTAAGATGATGCCTCGAGCTTCCGTCGGTCACTCGTCCAAGTGCTTTTCCAGAAGCATCATCTCGGGAATCATGCTCTGGCCAAGGAGGCGCAGCGTCTCCTCGTTGTGGGCCTGGTAGAGGTGGTCCCGTGCCCCCGACCACGTGGGACACTTCTCCTGACAGACTTTGCAGAGCCAATAGGCCATCGTTCGCTCTCGCTAGTGGGCCTCTCCCATTAAGGTTTGAGCGCCCCACAGGCCGTCGTCTGGTGGCCCAATCGCTATCTAGGGGCATCTGTTTCTCAGTCAGGGGTACAGGATGAAGTTCAACTTCGTTTACACGGGCATTCGGGTTCGCGACTTGGATCGATCCCTCGCCTTCTACCGCGACGTCCTGGGCCTGAAGGACCTCGGGCGGTTGGAGATTGAGAAGACCGGAGGGGTGGTGGCCTCCGTGGCGAACGACGAAGAGGGCCACCCCCTCGAGCTTAACTGGTATCCGGAAGACAGCTCCATGGCAGACCCCTACAAGACGGGGGAGGAGCTGGATCACCTCGCCTTCTACGTCGAAGACCTCGATGCGGCGATGCGCTACCTGGAGGAGCGAGGCCATCCCATGGTCCTAGGCCCCATCGAGAGCAAGAATTCGACGTGGGCCTACGTCCAGGACCCCGACGGGATCTACGTGGAAATCGTGGCTAGCAAGCGTCACGAGTGACCGCCACGCCCCCGGCCGAAAGTTCATCAGGCCGGCAGCAGTGCCCCGCGCGTGCGCGACTGGCGGGTCACCGACGTCCACGTTCACATTCAGCCCTTCGAGCTCGTGAAGCCCGCCGCCTTCGAGCTCTTCAAGAACCT
>JBHHWA010000160.1:0-2998 GCA_046756285.1 Thermoplasmata archaeon | reverse complement strand
GATCAGCGATGAGGGCCAGAAGCTGGAGCTCCTCGACGCTGAACGGCGCCGGCCGTCCCCGGTGCCCCGCGAACAGGACCCCCACCACCTGGCCAGCCGAACGGATCGGAAGCGCGACAGCGTCGCGAACGGGAAAGCGGACGATGAACGGGTCGACCGGAGTTTCTCCTACTGGCGTGATGTAAATCAGCGGACGCCCCTCCCGGAACGAACGGCCCACGACCCCCTCCCCCGGCGGCAGCGAGAAGTCGGTCAGGTCTTCACGCCTGAAGCCCCGAGCCACGCGCGGCCGAAGTCGCTCCCGATCGGACTCAACGAGGAATAGGGCCGCGCGGTCCTCCGTCTGGAGTATGCGATCGACGGCGATGCTGAAGACCTCGTGCGGGTCCAACCCGGTTCGAGGCACCGAGAGGATTTCCTGGAAGCGAGTCACGGCTTCCTGCGGACTCGGGGCGAGGGGATGACCTCCCTCCCCCCAAGGACGCTGGGAGGGGGCATGAGAAGAAGGTTGCACCCGTCGAGCGCCAGGCTCCCCGAGCTGATCCAGACGGGTCCGGAAGGAATCCAACGCCCGGCCCATCTCGGAAAGGATCTCCGCCAACGGCTGCTGAGGCGCCGGAGCGCCCATTCTATCTCCTCCTCCAAGGGTGGCTCCGACTTCCCTTAAAGAGCCTGTCGCTGAAGGGTACCGTACGAGCCCTTCCCCGTTGCTTCATTGCTACTTTTTGAAGGTTCGGATGAAGTGAACCAGTGCCCAGCGATCCTGTTCGGGAAGGTGCCTCCAAGGAGGCATGGGCCCGCGGCCGTTGGTGATCTTCCAGAACAGCGCTCCGTCCGTCTCGGACTGGGTAGGCGGCGACGTCCAGTCTGCGGGTTTGACCGGAAGGGCCACGGCCGCCACGCCATCTCCCATTCCCTTTACCCCATGGCAGGGCACGCAGTTAGTCTCGAAGATCTTCTTCGCCTTGGCCAGCACCTTGCCAGACTTCTGAATCGGGTTCTTCAGCTTCTTGGCATCGGCAGGGGCTTCCCACCTTCCCTGTCCCCACACTGCTGTACCCACCACCAGGGCGAGCAGGGCGGTCACAGCGGCCGCCCCAACTTTGAATGGCAACCCGCGGAGGATCATAGGCTCTCCCCGCTCCCGCTGAAACTTCGACCCTCTGGCGATTCCCGGTAGATCCAGCGAGCACCGTATTTAACACCAAGCAGTAGACGCGGTCAAGAGGGTTCGCTGAGCCGTATGACAGAACTGCCCACCCCCTGTGACACCGTTGCCACTTTGTCCAATTTAGTGACTCTTGCTCTCAGAAACGGCGGTCGTCAAGAAGAAAAATGCCTGAAAAGACAAGACATTGTCTCATCCGAAATCACCCCGGATAGGTGGCATGATTCGTGCTCAATAGGGAGCGTTAGGGGACCTGACGAGAATTGAAGCCGTAGCAAGGAACGACAAGAAGTGCAAGAGCAAGAAATCATAACACCATCTCAAGTAGCGGTACTTCTTCAGATCCATGTGAAGACGGTCTACAGGCTGGCCGAGCAGGGGGTAATTCCGGGAAATAGGATCGGGCGCCGTTGGCGCTTCAGCAAGAAGGATATTCTGCGCCTGGTGTCCGACAACCCCAGAAAAGCGTCGACCGCTAGAAGTCGATCTGGACTTGACGGTCGCCCACGTGAAGGTGACTGAGGACAATGTACGAGGCGCACCACGGCTTGAGCCAGGCTCCGTTCCAGAACGTCCCTGATCCGGCGTTCTTCTGCCCTCTGGCTGCCCATCAGGAAGCCCTGGAGAAACTCCTCTACGCCGTCCAATACAGCAAAGGCGGCGCGGTACTCACCGCGGAAGCGGGGTGCGGGAAGAGCACTCTAAGCCGCGTCTTCCTGTTACAGCTCAAGGAGGAGAAGTACGATATCGGCCTTGTGATCAACCCCTCCCTCCCCCCGGAGGAGCTCTTGTTCGAGATCGCCCTGCAACTGGGCCTTCGGCCAGCGAGCTCCCAGCGGGGCGCCCTCTTCCGTTTGTTGAACGACCACGTCCTAGCGAACGCCAACGAGGACAGAGCCACAGTGGTCATCATCGACGAAGCCCACGTGATCAACCACGAAGCCGCCTTCGAGGACTTGCGGATGCTCTTGAATTTTCAGCTCAATGACCGCTATCTCCTCTCCCTGATCCTCACTGGGCTGCCGGAGCTCCGGACGAAGCTCGACGGATTGCCAGCGTTCAATCAGCGAATGGCTTTTCGCCTGAACCTAAGCCCTCTGAACAAGGAGGAAACGCCGGGTTATGTCCAGTTCCGCTTGAAGAAGGCTGGGGCAACCAGGCAGATCTTCACCGATGAAGCCATTCGGATGATTTACCGGGAGACCGGGGGCGTTCCACGAAACATCAACAAGCTTTGCGACCTCTGCCTGTACGAGAGCTGGAGAAGAAAAGCAAAGAAAGTCGATGTCTCCCTCGTCAGGCTGGCTCTGGCCTCTGCATAGTCACTTCGCCCAAGAATGACGAAATGCGTCGTTAACGAGGTCGTTGATGAGATTGACGGGAGCACGTGGGCGGCACGGCCGCCTGGGAAGGGAGCAGCGAGGAATATGGTGAGGCTGACGGACCTCGTCAGGGGTCGAATTCAGGACTTAGAATCCTCGCAAAAGGTCGATGAGAGTTTCCAGAGGCTGAGCCCACTGCTTCGGACCCATCGACAGCCTGCCCCACCCAGCGACGACCCCTTCCCTCAGCACGGCGGCGCGGTTCCCCAGCCTGCCACGCAGGAACTCACCCCACTGAGCCGGGAGCCGGCATCGGGAGATGTTCGGGGCAAGAACCTCCAGGCCGCCAAACAGGCGTTCCATCGGGCGGTCGCAATCATGGAGGAGATCTCCCAATCAGTTCGAGCCCGGGCTTCTTTCTCCATCGCCAAAGTCGAGGAGACAGTGGGGGTCCTGCTCGAGAATCTGGAGACCAGCGACGCCTTACTGGTCCCGTTCTTCAGCGCAG
>JBHHWA010000159.1:0-3032 GCA_046756285.1 Thermoplasmata archaeon | reverse complement strand
CGGAAGACATAGAAGACCGCCGCGAGCGTCACGGCGTACACGGCGTTGACGCTGCCGGCCACCTGCCGGGATGTCCCGGTAAAGTCGATCACGGCCTGATCCCCCTCTACGGATACGGCCACCGCCAGCCGGACCGGCTCATCCGTCACCCCATCGTCGTCCAAGTAATCCTCAAAGGTATAGCGGCCGTCCGGTATCCGCCGGAGAGCCTCTCGGGTCATCCGCTCGGCGTATGCCTTGAGCTCCTCCATATAGTGGCGGGTCTCTCCAGCCCCGTAGCGGGCGACGATCTCCGAGAGCCGCCTCTTGCCGGTCTCATTCGCCGCCAACTGGGCCTCGATGTCCCCCTCGCGTTCCTCGGGAGTCCGGACATTGGCGAGGAGGAGATCAAAAACGTCTCGGTTCAGCGTTCCCCCCTGCACCAGCGTCACCGGCGGGATCCGAATCCCCTCCTGATAGATTTCGGTGGCCACCGTCATGGAGCCGGGGGTCGCCCCCCCCACGTCCGCGTGATGGGCCCGGTTTGCCGCAAAGAAGAGGGGAGAAGCGCCTTCATCCACGAAAACGGGGGAGATAAGTGTCACGTCGGGGAGATGCGTGCCTCCCCGGTACGGATCATTGAGGACGATGGTATCTCCCGCTCCGACACGCCTCCCCTCCATCGCCCCCCTGACCGCTAACGACATGGAGCCGAGGTGAACCGGGATATGGGCGGCCTGGGCGATCATCTCGCCCCCGCCATCGAAGATGGCGCAGGAGTAATCGCGGCGTTCTTTGATATTGGGAGAATGGCCGGTCCGACACAGGGCAACCCCCATCTCCTCGGCGACCGAGGCGAAGAGATTCTTGAAGACTTCCAGCTTGATCGGATCGTATCTGCCCTTCACCGCGACCCTCTCAGGCTACCCTCGCTTGAGGACGAGATTACCCCCACCATCTACCGTCCCCTCCCATCCTGGCGCCACGACCGTCGTGGCGCTCATCTCCACCACGAGGGCCGGCCCGTCGATCCGATTTCCGATTCGCAAGGCCTCTCGCGCAAAGACAGGGATCGTGGTCCACCGGTCTTCGAGAAAGACCTTCCTCTCGCCGACGCACGCTCCGTGAGGATCCGGCTTGTCCTCTTTATCCACGCAAGGCATCGGTGGCTTCTCCACACCCCCCTTGACCCGAAGGCGGACCGTGACAATTTCCGTCTCCCGGGACGGGTTGGCATACCCGTAGGTTTTCCGGTGTAGATCGTGAAACCGGGACGAAAAGTCTCTTTCAAAAGGGACGCGCATCTCAAACGACTGGCCGAGGTACCGCATGTCCAGCGAGGCTTCCATACTGATCGCCTCCTCTGCCACCCCCTCCTCCTTCATCTCGTAGAGCCCTTGCTCTTGGAGGAGACTCACGCTGGTCTCCAGTTCCTCAAAGGGGATGGTGGCGGTCGCGCGCAAGATCGTCTTGGCGTAATCCTTGACGACATCCGCCACCAACATCCCGTAGGCGGAGAGCAGTCCTGCGTGTGGCGGAACCAGGACCGAGGGGATCGACAGGGAGTCGGCCAGGGCGCAGGCGTGAAGTCCTCCGGCCCCGCCGAAGGTCACGAGACAAAACTCGCGCGGATCGTACCCTCGTTCCACGGAGATGACCCGGATGGCCTTTTCCATCGTGGCGTTCGCCACGGTAATGACCCCTTCCGCGACTCGGACAGGGTCCAGATTCACCTGTCGGGCGAAGGCCTTCATCGCCCCCTCTGCACGCCCGCTGTCAAGACGCATCTGTCCGCCCAGGAAGCGGTCCGGATCGAGTCGTCCGAGGAACAGGTGCGCATCCGTGACGGTAATCCGATCTCCTCGACCGTAGCAGACAGGCCCGGGATCGGCTCCCGCGCTCTGGGGCCCGACGCGTAATGCTCCCCCTTCGTCGACCCAGACGAGCGATCCGCCGCCGGAGCCCACGGTATGGATGTCGAGGAGGGGAATCCGAAGCGGCAAGTCCCCCACTGTAGCCTCGGTCGTAACGGTCAGGCCCCCTTCGACGAGGGAGACATCTGTCGAAGTCCCTCCCATGTCAAATGTAATCACTTTGGTAAAGCCGGCCGCCTCCGCGATGGAAGCGGCACCCACGACCCCCCCCGCCGGACCAGAGAGGATGGTCCTGACCGATTCTTGGCGCGCCGTCGTCGCGGAGATACTACCACCGTTCGACTGCATGATCCTGAGACGGCCCTCGCCGAGTTCTGCCTCGAGCCGGCCGATGTAGCGTTCCATCAAGGGCGAGACGTAGGCGTTCACCACGGTCGCCATGCACCGCTCATACTCGCGGTACTCCGGCAGGATCCGGTGAGAGGCGGAGACCGGAATGTCGAGCGCTACGGCTCGGCGAAGGACTGTCGCCTCGTGGCCCGGGTTGGCGTACGCGAAGAGAAGGCAAATGGCGACCGACTCGACTCGCTCCCGGGTCAGGCGGTTCAGGATGGGACCCAGGCTATCCTCTTCGAGGGGCTCCAGGACCCTTCCCCGGCAGTCCACCCGCTCCCGGATGCCGAATCGAAGGGAACGGGGGACCAGGACCGGGAGACGATCGACCATGAAATCGTACAGGCGGGCTCGATCCTGGCGGCCGATTTCGAGCACATCCTCGAAGCCGACTGAGGTGATCAGGGCAATCTTTGCCCCCTTGCGTTCGAGGAGGGCGTTGGTCGCCACGGTGGAGCCGTGGATAACGTGGAATCCTTCACCCCCCACCGACTCTTGAGAGAGTCCCTGGAGCACCCCCTGCGCTGGGTCGAGGGGGGTCGAAAGGACCTTCCGGGTCCAGAGTCTCCCCTCGGCCACAAGGACCAGGTCGGTGAAAGTCCCCCCAACGTCCACGCCGATCTTTGTCATCGGCCACCTCCCAATTAGGACAGGTCCCGCGGTGTAAAACCTTCTGACAGTATACCGAGCTATGCGAACGTCGTCTAGTTCCTCAGAAACGTCGATAGCGCCGTGACCGAGGACGAAGAGGGTTTCGGTTCCGCCCCGCCCCCTCACCCTCCCCTC
>JBHHWA010000158.1:0-3039 GCA_046756285.1 Thermoplasmata archaeon | reverse complement strand
GGGCAATCAAGTTCGAAGACGAGCTGGTGGAGGTATCCCTGCCGGAAGCCTGAAAGGCCCGTGGGGCCCCGAACGCTTGGGTCTGACCCGTGGTCACGGGCCCGCGCTGCGGAGGGCCGCACCAGCGCCGATCCGTGGGAGGAATCGGGGCCTTGCTGCGTAAGGTGGACTTCTCGGGCAACCCCTACCTCGGCGTCTTCGCGGCGTCCAACGACGGCGCCGTGATTGCCTCCCCTTCGGTACCGGCGAAGGCCGTTCGCCGAGTCGAGGAAGCGTTGGGTGTGCGTGCGATTCGTATGAACATCGGGGGCTCGTCCCTCGTGGGCAGCCTCCTCGCCCTGAATTCCAAGGCGGTCCTCCTGACGACCTTTGCCCGGGACGAGGAGATCGCGAAGCTGGCGGGCCTGGAGGCCTACGTCCTGGAGCACCGCCTCAATGCCGTCGGCAACAACGTCCTCGTGAACGACCACGGAGCCCTTTGCCATCCCGGGTACGGTCGACGGGCCGTCGAGGAGCTGCAGGACGTCTTCGGGGTGGAGGTCCATCGGGGGACGTTGGGGGGCCAGAAGACCGTGGGATCGGCGGGCGTCGTCACCAACAAGGGCGCCGTCTGCCATCCCCACGCGACGGACGAGGAGTTGGCCGTCGTGGAAGAGGTCCTGAAGGTCAAGCCCCTCATTGCCACGGCCAACTACGGGACGCCCCAACTCGGCGCCTGCGTGGTGGCCAACGACGGGGGCGCCGTAACGGGGACGCCGACCACGCCCATCGAGCTGGGACGGATCGAAGAAGGCCTCCGGCTTTACTAGAAGGAGAAAACCCAGACCTTAGGCTTTCCATCCAGGTCCGTTGGGTGAAAGGACACCGCCTGGCCGAGGCGGAGGATGGGCCGAGAGGTGAGGGAGAGGAACTCCTCGACGGGTCGGATGGAGAGGGAGAGGCCTCCCACCTGATAGTGCATGGGGATGGCCACCTCCGGGTCGATGGCCTCGACCCACTGGATGGCCTCCTTCGGCCCGACGGTGAAGACGCCTCCCACAGGCACGAAGAGTACGGAAACCCGCTGCCCGTCTTCCCGCTCGAAGCCAGCGGGGGGCGCTCCCACGTCCCCCAGGTGGAGGAAGGTCATGCCGTCCAAGTGGAGCTGGTAGGCCCGGACCAATCCGCGCTTCTCCCCTCCGACGTCATCGTGAGGCAGGATGAGGGTCTCGACGCTCAGGCCATCCAGCTTTCCCTCGTATCGTTTGTCGACGACGCGTGGGTCGCCCCGCACCGACCGGGTCGCGTTGTGATCGAAATGGTCGTGGCTCACGAAAACGAAGTCTGCCGCGGCCGTGGGAGGCGGGATGCCCAAGGACCGGCCATCGTGGGGATCCAGGACCACGGCCCGACTCCCTCGAATCTCGAAGCACGAGTGGCCGTGCCACGCGAGTTCCACCGACTCCCCCCTCGGCGAACCTGCGGCGCAGTTAAATTCATTTCGGAGGCTCACGAACGAAACTAAAAATAGGGTGGCCCTGATGAAACGGTGACCATGAAGGCCCTGGTCCTGTGCGTGGATCGCGACAACGACTTGGGCGTGAAAGCCAACGTCCCAGGTCCCGTCATCGGCCGAGAGGCAAACCTGGACGCGGCCATGCGGCTCGGAACGAGCGATCCCGAGGACGCGGACGTCAACACGATTCTGTCCGGCGTCTCCATGTACGACGAGCTGCAGAACGACGGCATGGACGTCGAGGTCGCGACCATCGCCGGCGATCCCAAGGTCGGCCAGCAGTCGGACCGCATCCTGAGTGAACAGCTGGATGCCGTCTTGGAGCAGGTGGCCCCCGACGTCGCCTATCTGGTGAGCGACGGGGCGGAGGACGAGTACGTCTACCCCATGATCTCGTCCCGCGTCCGCGTGAACCACGTGAAGCGGGTGTACGTCCAGCAGAGCCGGAGCGTGGAGAGCGCCTTCTACCTCTTCGCCAAGGCCATCAAGGACCCGCGGCTCCGCCGCATCATCGTCCTCCCCTTCGCCCTCGCCTTTCTCGCCTTGGCCATCGTGCTTCTCGTGGCCCCCGAGTGGGCCCTCCCCGCAGTGCTCCTCGTCCTGGGCTTCTACATGCTGGTGCGGGCCTACGAGGACTACCTCCACCCCCGGAGCCTCTGGCAACGCGCCACGGGCTATTATCGGAGCGTGAAGGAGTCCCTTACCTCCGGACGGGTCGCCGTGTGGTTTGACATCGTGGCCGTCATGACCTTTCTCGTCGCCTTCTTCATCGGCTTCCGAGCCGCCTTCGCCCTCGGCCAGGTGCTGGTCACCGATGCGGTGACCTTTGCCGCCACCATGGTCGTGGTGTTCCTCCAGGAGAGCTTCTGGGTCTTCATCATC
Organism: Thermoplasmata archaeon; assembly: GCA_046756285.1. Taxonomy (GTDB): domain Archaea; phylum Thermoplasmatota; class Thermoplasmata; order RBG-16-68-12; family JAJISG01; genus JAJISK01. Next base: position 662 of record JBHHWA010000158.1, on the reverse strand, counting down.
GCCTTCCTGCTCCACGAGGGGGGGAAGGTGGCCCAGGCCTACTTCGCCAAGGGTCAGATCGCGAAGTCTTTCTTCTACGTCGTCCTCGCGTTCGTCGTCCTGATGCTCGTCACGGCGGCCGGCCTTCAGCTCGCATCCGCCATCCTGGGCTTGACGAGCCAGCCCCAGAACGCGCTCATTCCCATCTACATCGAGGTGGCCCTCGCTATCTCCATCGTCCTGGTGGCCGCCTTCCTCCGACGGTCGGAGGAGCGGGAGGCCGTTAAAGAGGACGCCTGGCGGCCCTGAGGCCGGGGCATGGAGTGGGCCGACTGGGAGCCCTATTACCTTCAGATCCTCGAGGACTTCGACTTCGATCGGAGGATGGACGAGGAGGCGGCCCGCCTCCTTGCGCGACTTCTTCCCGCGCCCCATGCCGACCCGGAGGAGCTCCGGGAGCGCCTGGGGAATCGGGTGGTCACGGTTCTGGGAAACGGGCCGGACCTGGCCGATGAGCTGGGCCGTATCGAAGGTGTCGTAGTCGCGGCCGATGAGGCGACCTCGGCAGCCCTCCAATCCGGCCTCCGGCCCTCGATCATCGTGACCGACCTCGACGGTCAGGTCGAGGACCAGATCGAGGCGAACCGAAGCGGGTCCTTCGTGGTGATCCACGCCCACGGGGA
>JBHHWA010000157.1:0-3041 GCA_046756285.1 Thermoplasmata archaeon | reverse complement strand
TGGCGTAAGGAATTCCCCCGTCTCCTGGCGATGCTTCGTGAGCGGCTGAAACGCTAGGGCGCAGGTGGAACGCTTTTCTAACGCGGCCCCCTACGCCGCTCATGGAGCCCCCGCTGGACCGGGAGGTTCACGACTACACCTTGGAGGGGGGAGTGGGCTGTCGCGACCTCGTCGACCAGATGGCACGGGCGGGGGGGTTCACGGCCGTGAAGCTAGCTCGGGCCCGTCACATCCTGCGGGCCATGATCGATGACGAGGACTGCACCACCTTCCTCTCCTTCCCCGCCGCCCTCATGGCCACGGGCTGCCGCGGCGTCCTCCGGGACCTCGTCCGGCGGAAGATGGTGGACGTGGTCGTCACGACGTGTGGGACCCTCGACCATGACTTGGCGCGGACGGGGGACGACTATTACCACGGCGCATTCTCGATGGACGACGCCGCCCTCCATGCGGCCGGGGTCTTCCGGCTAGGCAACGTTCTCGTGCCTTCCAAGGCCTACGGGACCGGGCTGGAACGGGCACTCCGTTCCTTCTTCCAGGCCCTCTGGGATGAGGGCGAGCGGAGGATGAGCGGGTGGAAGTTGCTCGAGTTGGCGGGGGAACGACTGGGCGACGAGTCATCCCTCCTCTATTGGTGCGCACGCAGCGGAATCCCCGTCCTTGTGCCCGCCCTCACCGATGGCGCCTTCGGCTATCACCTGTGGAGTTTCGGACAGGAGCATTCGGAGTTCCTCGTGGACACGATGCAGGACGAGACCCTGTTGGCCGACCGCGTGTTCGACGCGGAGCGCTCGGGCGCCCTGGTTATCGGGGGAGGCGTCTCCAAGCACCACGTCCTTTGGTGGAACCAGTTCGGGGACGGGTTGGACTACGCCGTCTACCTGACGACGGCCGTGGAGCACGACGGGAGTCTCTCTGGCGCACGCCTCCGGGAGGCCGTCTCCTGGGGAAAGGTGAGGGTGGGGGCCGAGCGGGTCACCGTCGAGGGTGACGCCAGCCTTCTTCTCCCCCTCCTCTACGCCTCCATGGCCGAAGGATAGGGGATCCCGTGGAAATGCCCGCGTCGCTGCGAGCCCTCGTCAGCCGGTACGGCGGTGCGCCCCTTTTCGCGCGGAGGTGGGAGGCCCCCACGGAGAAGGTCCGCCAGTTGCAGCGTGTCGAAGGGGGCAACCTCGGGGGGGTGGGCCTGATCTGGAACCGGGAGGGTCGGGTCGTGCTTCTCCGACACGACCCCGGATCGGGGTGGGGCCGCGAGTGGGTTGCCCCCGGCGGTGGCGCCCTTCCGGGAGAGAGCCCGGAGGAAACGTTCCTGCGCGAGGCACGGGAGGAGGTCGGCCTTCGGGTTGGGATCCTCGGCCTGACCCGCACCTTCGACCTCACGGTCACCGATGGACGGGAAGCAGCTCGGGGCTTCCTCTTTCAGTTTGAGGCGATGGCAGAGTCAGAGGAAGCCACTCCAGGGGAGGGCATCGAGGAAGTTCGGTGGTTTGACGAGCTGCCGGAAGCCATGGCCTTCCGTGAGGATTACGTGGAGGCGTTCCATCGGCGGAAGTCCACCCTCGGCCCCTAAGGGGCCTCGCAACCCAGTCAGGTCTTTATCTACCGCCCTGGCTTCCCACCTCGACCAGAGGTGCCGGAGCTCCGCAAGGACTACGTCACGGATACGTGGGTCGTCTTCGCCCCAGCCCGTGCCCAGAGGCCCATCGACACGCAGGGCGCCGTGAGCCTGGATGACTCCGCCGCGACGTGTCCCTTCTGCCCGGGCCACGAGCACATGACACCCCCCGAAATCCTCGCCTACCGGTCGGGGGGGTCCGACGGCTCCTCCTGGCAGGTTCGGTGCATCCCGAACCAATTCCCCGCTCTCACGCCGGAGGGGGAGCTGCGGGCCCAGGTCAGCGACCTCTTTCACGCCATGGAGGGAGTCGGGGCCCACGAGATCATTATCGAGACTCCGGACCACGCCAAGGACTTCTCCGACCTCTCGAAGCGCCAGATTCAGGAGGTCCTCCGCGCATATACGGCCCGGAGTACGGATCTGGCCAAGGACACTCGCCTGACGTACGTCCTGATTTTCAAGAACCACGGGGCGGAAGCAGGCGCTTCCCTGTTTCACACCCACAGTCAGCTGATCGCAACGCCCATCGTGCCGCGACGCATCCAAGACGAGTTGCGGGGGGCTGAGGCCTTCCACGGGGAGCGGGGAGTGTGCATCTACGACGGGATTCTCGAAGAGGAGTTAGACGCGAGCGAGCGGGTGGTCTCCGTCAACGAGGACTTCGTCGCCCTCTGCCCCTACGCCTCCCGGTTCCCCTTCGAAATCTGGATCCTTCCCCGCCGCCACCGGCCTCGCTTCGAGGAGATCAGCGCCCGGGAGAGGCGATCGATGGCAGAATTGCTTAGAGATACCCTTCGTAAGCTGGACACCCTGGTCCAAAATCCTCCCTTCAACTGGTACATCCACACGTCGCCCAGCGACGGCGAGGACCACCCCTACTATCACTGGCATCTGGAGATCACCCCTCGGCTCTCTAAGCGGGCAGGATTCGAGCGGGGCACCGGTTTCTACATCAACTCGGTCCCACCGGAGGATGCCGCACGGCTCCTCCGGCAGGCGGGTGAGACGTAGCCTCTACCCAGTCCGACTACGGCCATCCCTCCCCGAAGACGGCCGCCCCGGAGATGGTGTCCCCAAGACCCACCGTATAGCGGGGCCTTTCCACCATGCGGGTCGGCACGATGACGAGCTCCTCCTCGCGATGCCACCCGTCTTCGAGGACGGCCGAGCGTGCGGTGCCTTCCAACCCCATTCCCTCGGCGAGGTTCTCCATGGCACGGAAGCCCACCTCCGCCAACGGAGCCTCCAGCGCTTGGGGGATAACCCCGGGGTCCGGGCTCCGCCCGAGGAGGGCCCGCCCCGTGCCGACGATGGCGGCGAAGAGGTGCGCCGTTCTGACCCGTTCCACCGGGTGGGGGCTGAGCGTCAGGTAGTAGCCAAGCGTGTGCATGTTGACCCGCCGGACGCCCAGGGCCCGGAGGAG
>JBHHWA010000156.1:0-3060 GCA_046756285.1 Thermoplasmata archaeon | reverse complement strand
ACGCCTTCCCGAGGAGCTCCTCGCTGTGCCCCCAGCCGTACACGTCCGCCGTGTCGAGGAAGGCGGCTCCGAGTTCGATCGCCCGTTCCACGGCGCGCAGAGAGACGGCGTCGTCCGTGGGACCGTACGAGTTCCCGTATTCGTTGCCCCCAATGGCCCAGGCTCCGAATCCGATCTCGGGCACCCGCACATCGGTCCGGCCCAGGACGCGCTCCTTCATGCGGCCGGCCACCTCCTTCCGTGGTCTAGAAGCCTCTCGCCCCGCCCCACCAATCAATCTGGAGCCTGGAGGAAAACCGGTATCCGTACTCCTCGCAGAGGTCGGCCACCCAAGGTCCTCTCCGTGCGAGGGAATCGGGTTCGACCGCTTCAGGCATGAGGATGACCCGATTCTGATCGATGGCATACCTCGCCACCAAGGCATTCACCTCTTCGACATCAGTGGGCTCACACAGAACGAACTTGAAGAACGCCCGGTCGCTTGCCACCAGTGTTCGCATCGCGTCCCCATTCTCGCGTTTCTCTCGCGGGTTGCCCGAATTCTCGAGCTTGGGTGACACGTTCCACTGAAGCACGATCCGTTGCAGGGCCGGGGAGGGAACGATCGTCCCTGCCGTCTCAACTTCGATGAAGCAGCCATCCTCCGCAAGTTGTCCCAACATAGACTCGAGGGCCCGTTGCTGGAGGAGGGGTTCGCCACCTGTAATGACCAGGTGTTCGCACGGGAATGCCTTGAGCCTCCGTTGCACCTCGGCCAGGGGCAGAGAGTGCACCTCCCTCTTGGGATCGTACTGGTCCCAATCCCATGTGTACTTCGTGTCGCACCAAACACAGCGCAGATTGCAGAATCCCAGGCGAAGGAAGGTGGCGGGGAACCCGGCCATCGGACCCTCCCCTTGGATCGAGTGAAAGATCTCCGAGACGGCAAGCCGGTCGGCTGCGGCTTCCATTCGGGCGAGCTGCGTCGTCGTGGACATCTCTCAACGACCTCTCATCGCATTCGTTCTCCGACCACCTCTCTCTACGTGGGAGGAAAGTGAAGTGCGCACGCGTACATATCAATGTAGATTCTTGTCGTGGACGGAGCCGCGTCCAAACTGGACTCGTCGCGATGCAAACGAACGCCTAAACTGTCGCTTCCAGGTCCCTCTGGGCGAAGTACGCGCGCATTGGGCGTCGCAACAAGAGGGCCAGAGCTGCTACGTGGAGGGCTGCAAAGATGGGGACACCTACGGTGGGTATGAGGACCCAGGGGAGCGTGAAGATAGCAGGAGGCGCGAGGATAGCGCCTACCGTAATCGCTACGGCGAAGTCCGCCAACCCGAGAGCATTCCACGCAATGGCTGCCCCCCAAGACACCAGAGCTCCCCTTCGCAAGGCAAGGACCACGAAGGGGGCGGTCAGGGCGATTAGAAAGTCCCCAAACGCTGCCGGAATCGCGAAGGAAGCTTCGAACAGTCCCTGGTTGAGGCCGACCAGGAAAGAGAGGCCGACAACACGAGCCGTGTGGACAAGAATCAACCCTTGCAGCAGGCCGAACCGCCTTGGGGTTCCTGATGGGATCAACCCGGCTCCCCCGTAAGACATGAAGTGTGAAGGGACAAGATAAACATGGTGCCCAGGCAGGTCCCCTTGGCACGCAGGCGTGGCGCTGCAAAGCTATTGGGCTAGTGCTACCCTCGACACCGCGGAAGCTTTGCCACCCAGATGCCTAGCGTCTAGCAGTCAGCAGGTCCGGCTCTAACCAATCTGTCCGCGGATTTCCCCGGGGAGGTTGGCGAGCGTGTGGACGTTGATGTACGCGTTCCCGGAGAGAAGGGCGGCCACGAACTCGTCGAGCGGGAGGGTAAGCTCCGCGACGAGGTCGTCCTCGTCCCACTCGCGGTCCACCAGCTCATCGCAGTCGTCGGCCGAGAAGGGCCCTCCCGCGAAGAGGCCAAGCATGACCCCGGCGTTCGTTCCCGGCGGGCCGAACGGTCCGTGAATGTGCGCCGCGACGACGCCATCGATGTCGCAGACCTCCAGCTCGACCTCAAGTTCGATTTCGCCATCTTCGATCTCGAGTTCCACCTCAGCCTCGCCCGAGGCCCCCGTCAGCACGCGTGGGACCTCCTCGTGACCCGCGAGCGCGAACTCGAATTCGGCCTCGATCTCATCCACCACCAGCTGCCCCCGGATCTCGCCGGGGAGGTTGGCGAGCGTATGGACGTTGATGTACGCGTTCCCGGAAATGAGGGAAGCCACGAACACATCAAGCGAGACCGTGAGCCCCGACACCAGGTCATCTTCGTCCCACTCGCGGTCGACCAGCTCTTCACAATCGTCATCCGCAGAGAAAGGCCCTCCCGCGAAGAGGCCAAGCATGACCCCGGCGTTCGTTCCCGGCGGTCCGACGGGCCCGTGGATATGCGCGGCAACGACACCTTCGATGTCGCAGACCTCCAGCTCGACTTCCAGCTCGACCTCGCCGTCCTCGATCTCGAGTTCCACCTCGGCCTCACCTGTGGCGTCCGTGGCAACGGCGGGGACCTCCTCGGCCCCGGACAGTTCGATCTCGAATTCGGCCTCAATCTCAATCTCCTCACCGGAGAGCCGGATGTTCGCGTGGCGCGTGACCTCGATCTTCGCGACCGGATCCGTCCAACCGTGAAGGCCCACGCTAAGGTCGCTCAATCCTCCCACCCCAACGCCGTCGATTCCGGGGTGATGCATGATGACACCCCCCTCAGCAAGGGCCGGGTCGCTGGTCCCGGTTCCTGGATCCGTCGACGTAACCCCGGTCAAGGGCGGGCAAGGCGGCACCATGTCGGCGAAGTCCTCCGTGTTGATCTCGGTTCCGGCGTCGTAGCCCATCGTGAAGGCCGTGACGGTATCCCCCACCTTTTTTGGCAGCTTGAGTGCGTCGAGGCCGGTGAACCCATCGTTCGTGCAGATCAGCATGGTGGCAACCGACAGGAATTTGGCACCTCGAGATCCAATGATGACATAGGAGCCGGAGCTGGGGAAGCCCGTCATCCCCGGGTCGGAAGCGGGTACGAGGGGGGGCAACGAGCCGCTAGT
>JBHHWA010000155.1:0-3093 GCA_046756285.1 Thermoplasmata archaeon | reverse complement strand
TGGATCAAGGTGACCGACTCCCCCCACCAGGTGCCCTGCCTCACCTTCGCCCTCGTGGAGAAGCCGCGGCCGGGGCGCTTCCACCTGGAAAAGGCCCAGGCCTTGGGCATCCCGGAGGGACCGCTCTACCGCAGCCTCCAGCGGGGCCAGGCGGTGGAGTGGAAGGGGGAGCAGATCACCCCGGAAGCCGTCATGGGCCCGCCCCGCCGCGGCCGGAAGGTCGTCTACACCGGCGACACGAGGCCCAATGAGGGCCTCATCCCCTTCGCCCGCGAGGCCGACGTCCTCATCCACGACGCCACGGTGGAGTCCACGCTGGAGGAGCAGGCCAACGAGTACGGCCACTCCTCCGCCCGCCAGGCGGCGGAGATCGCGAAACGAGCCGGGGCCGAGGTCCTCTTCCTGACGCACATTAGCCCCCGATACGGGGACCCGGAGGCCATCGAGGCCGACGCGCAGGCCGTCTTCCCGCGTTCCCACGTCGCCCAGGACTTCATGGAGTACAAGGTGCCCCTCCCAGACGGGGAGTCGGCGGCTCAGAAAGAGCTATAAGAATCCCGCGCCTTGAGCGGCTAACCTCCTGGGGCTTCTCCGTGGGCAGGAATATCATCGTCGAGGACGTCGGTCACACCCCCGTCGAGCGGCAGTACAGCGAGATCGTGGAACGCAAGGGCGTCGGCCACCCCGACACGATCTCCGACGCCGTCGCGGAGGCCGTCTCGCGGTCCCTCTCGCAGATGTACCTGGACCGCTTCGGGCGGATCCTCCACCACAACACGGACGAGGTGCAGATCGTCGGGGGCCAGTCGGCGCCCGCCTTCGGGGGCGGGGACGTCCTGGAGCCCGCGAAGATCATCCTCGTGGGCCGGGCGACCACGGAGGTGAACGGGCAGCGTTTGCCCTTCCGCTCCGCCGCGGTGAAGGCGGCCAAGGAGTACCTCCGACGCCACTGCACCCATCTGGACGTCGACACCGACGTGACCATCGACTGCCTCATCGGCCGCGGGTCGATGGACCTCAGGAAGCTCTACGACACGCAGAAGCACCTCTCCAACGACACCTCCTTCGGGGTGAGCTACGCCCCGCTCAGCGACACGGAGCGCCTGGTGATGGGGGCGGAGACCTTCATCAACGGACCCCTCAAGGACCACCTCCCGGAGGCAGGCCACGACATCAAGGTCATGGGGGTCCGTCGGGGCAACGAGGTTCGGCTCACCGTCGCCGCCGCCATGGTGGACCGGCACATCCCGGACAAGGACCACTACATCAGCGCCATCGAGGAGCTGACCGACCAGGTCCAGGGGAACGCGGCGAAGATCACCGACAAGAACGTCACGGTGAACGTGAACACAGGGGACAACTACGACGCGGGGCTGTTCTACCTCACCGTCACGGGCCTCTCCATGGAGAACGGGGACGACGGATCCGTGGGGCGAGGGAACCGCGTCAACGGCCTCATCACGCCCTACCGGCCCATGAGCATGGAGGCGGTCGCGGGGAAGAACCCCGTCACCCACGTGGGCAAGCTCTACAACGTCCTGGCGCGAGAGCTCGCCCAGGAGATCTACGACGAGGCGGGGGGAAACGTCGAGGAGGTCCACATCCGCATCGTCTCCCAGATCGGGAAGCCCATCGACTACCCCCAGGCCGCGACGGCCCAGCTTCTCATGGCCGACGGGGTGCACGTCTCGAAGGTGAAGGACGACGCGGAGCGGCTCATCGATGAGGGGCTGAGCCGCATCTCCGACCTTACACTGCGTTTCGTGAAAGGAGACGTCTCGGTCTACTAGCCCTGCGTTCCGCTTCAAAGGGGACCCGGACCTAGGGCGAGTCCTCGAGGAATGCCCTCACTTTGCTGAGGACGCCACGGAAGGACTCCTCGCTCAGGAGGCCCGTGTTCGTGTTCCGGGGACTCGGGTGGTACGACGCGAAGAGGACCGGCATGCCGGATTTGAACTCGTAGACCCCGCCATGCTGGAACTTGAGCTGCCTTCCCCGGACGCCGAAGCGGTGCGTCAGGAAGCGCGTGGCGGCGTTGAATGCGAGGTGCCCGAGGGCAAGAATGGCCATGGGACGCAGGAGATCCAGCTCCTCTTGCAGGTAGGATGAGCAGTTTGCAACTTCCTCCGCGACCGGACGATTGTCCGGGGGAACGCACCGGACCGCCGCCGTCATGTAGGCGTTGCGTAGGCGGAGGCCATCCTCCCGACTCTCGGAGGTGGGCTGATTTGCGAACCCAGCCTCGTGGAGCCCTCGCATGAGGAAGGCCGCGCTGGGATCGCCCGTGAAGATACGCCCCGTGCGGTTTCCGCCATGGGCGGCGGGGGCCAGGCCCACGATGATCAAATCCGCCTCGCGATCCCCGAACCCGGGCACGGGACGTCCCCAATAGGTCCAGTCCTCGTAGGACCGCCTCTTCCTCTCGGAGACTTCACGCCGAAACGCCACGAGGCGCGGACATCGGGTGCAGACGATTACCTGCTCCCGCAGTTCCGCCAGCGCCGAAGGGTCCACGTGCTGCTTCGAGGGGGTACGGGGGACAAAAGGCTTCCCCACCCGCCGTCGGATGTTTTTTGACGGACCGTCCTCTACCGTCGAGGGAGATCATGAACGAGGATGCCGCGTTTATCGTGGATCAGGTCGACCGCCACCACGCCTGGTTCCAAGAATCCCTCTGTCTCATCGCCTCCGAGAACGTGATGAGCCCGCTGGCCCTGGAGATGTACCTCTCCGACTTCGGCCATCGCTATGCGGAGGGTCTGCCGGGCAAGCGCTACTATCAGGGCAACACCTACGTGGACGAGGTCGAGGTCCGCGTGACGGAGATGCTGAAGCGGATCTTCCGTTGCGAGCTCGCCGATCCTCGGCCCATCTCGGGCACGGTCGCCAACCTCGCCGTCCTCTTCGGCCTCACCAAGCCGGGAGACACGATCACCAAGGTCGCCCTCTCGGACGGGGCGCACATCAGCATGGCGAAGTTCGGGGCCGTGGGGGTCCGAGGGGTCAAGACCGTCACCTACCCCTGGGACGAGGAGACGATGAACATCGACCCCGACGGGGCGGCGAAGCTCATCCGCGAGGTCCGCCCCCAGA
>JBHHWA010000154.1:0-3127 GCA_046756285.1 Thermoplasmata archaeon | reverse complement strand
TCACCCAGGAGGACGCGCTCCTCTACCTGGAGAAGAAGTTCGCCACGGGCCAGGCCAAGGAGTACCGGCTCCGAAAAGTGGACTCCATCCTCAACCGCTCCCTGCTTCCCCACCTGGGGGATAGGAACGAGGACCGCATCAAGAAGGCCCTCTTCCTCGGACGAATTGCGCGGACCATCCTCGAACTCTCTTTGGACCTGCGGCGCCCGGACGACAAGGACCATTACGCCAACAAGCGGCTCAAGCTGGCGGGGGACCTCATGGAGGACCTCTTTCGCGTCGCCTTCGCGAATCTCATTAAGGACCTGAAGTACCAGCTGGAGCGCAGCTACGCCCGGGGCAAGGGGTTGAAGATTTCGGCCGCGATTCGGCCCGACCTCCTGTCGCAGCGGCTCCTGCACGCACTGTCCACAGGAAACTGGGTGGGCGGACGGGCCGGAGTGTCGCAGCTCCTGGACCGGACGTCCCACATGAGCGCCATGAGCCACTTGCGCCGGGTGACCTCCCCCCTGACCCGAAGCCAGCCCCACTTTGAGGCGCGGGACCTGCACCCGACTCAGTGGGGCCGTCTGTGCCCCAACGAGACGCCTGAGGGCCAGAATTGCGTCACGCCGGAAACAGATGTGCTCCTCGAGAATGGAACGATCTCCACTATCGCGGACCTGGAGGAGAACTGGGCGCAGACTAAACTCACGTCCGTCGATTGGAAGCGTGGCAAGCGTTTCCGGAAGGCCCATCTCGCCCGGTACATCCGAACGGAGCCTAATCCTCATCTGTTCCGCCTCTCGACTCAGGAATCGGGACGATCGATTCTGGCGACCAAAGATCATCCCTTCTTCACGCCTGGCGGAAAGACCGACCTGGCAGACCTAAAACCCGGAGACGATGTAGCGGTCCTCCCAGGCGAGCCCCTCCGGTTTGAGGCTCCCCAGCCCGAGACACTCGTGGACGAAGCCCGCGTCGAGCGCGCCCTTACTCCACGATCCAACCTGGACTACACCCTGAAGACCCTCCACTCCCACAGCCTACTACCGCTTCGGGCGGACAATCCGAAGCTCCCCACTCTGGCAAGGCTCGCAGGCCACCTGTTTGGGGACGGGACGCTATACATGCCAGAGTCCAAGAAGACGGCAATGATGGTCTTCACCGGCCCCCGTATCGACCTAGAATCCATCCGGGGGGACCTTCGTTCTCTCGGATTTTCGGTGTCGAAGGTCACCAGCCATCGAGTGAGGTCTGAGGTGGCGGACGGCGTGACCACGCGGTGCGTCTGCTACTCGAAACCTCTTGCGGCTCTCATGGCCTCCCTCGGCGTTCCGCGGGGAGATAAGGCCGCTTCACGCTATGGGCTTCCGCCCTGGCTTCGCCGGGTTCCTCGGTGGATTAGACGAGAATTCCTGGCAGCCTATTTCGGAAGCGAACTGACGAAGCCCGCCGTGGATGCCCGAAACGGCAAGACCTTCCTTGGACCCTCCTTTTCCCTCAACAAACTACCGTCCGCGCTTGCCTCGGGACGGCGCTTCGCTCGCCAGATAGAGTCACTTCTTCGCGAATTCGACGTCCAGGTAGCCAGAACGGAGGTCGTCCGGGGGTGGAAGCGCAAGAGCGGGGAGGTGACACAGAAGGTCAGGGTCCATCTCTCTTCCCAAATGGAGTCCCTCCGCAACTTCTACGCGAGGGTGGGATACCAGTACTGCCGAGATCGGGAGCTCTACGCGCGGTATGCCGTCGCTTACATTGACCTTAAGCGGTCGATGCTCACTGAGCGGACGGCGGCGAAATCGGATGTCCTCGGGCACTTCGAGGAAGGACGGTCCGTCCCCGAGATCCGGAGATTGATGGGACCCCGGGGGATTCGCAAGCACGACGTCGAGAACTGGGTGAAGAACCCTGCTGGAGGAGTCCGGGTAAGCGAACTCGATTTCCCGAGGTTCTCGGAGTTCATCGCAGATCGAACCGCCGGCCTAAACGAATCCGGCTTGGTTTGGGAGTCGGTAGCCTCAATCACCCCCGTCGATGGAACCGATGTCCGGGACGTCACAACGTGGGAAGACTATCACTCGTTCATCGGAAACGGCTTCCTGGTTGGCAACTGCGGCCTGGTCAAGAACGCAGCCCTCGTCATCGACGTTTCGGAGGGATTCGACGAAGACACGGTCAAGCTCCTTCTCGCAGACCTCGGGACCCGACAGGTGGCCGGCCAGCAGACCCAGCTCGTCCGGGTGTATGTAAACGGGGACTTGGTAGGTCTCCACGAGGACCCGGAGACCCTCGTCGAGGAGATCCGGGGGCGCCGCCGCTCGGGCCTCCTCAGCCACGAGGTCAACATCCGGTTCGACCGGTCGATGAACGAGATCATCATCAACTGTGACGAGGGCCGAATGCGACGCCCCCTCACCGTGCTGCGAGATGGGCGGCCAGTCCTCTCGAAGAAGGACCTGGATGACCTCCGCATCGGGAAGCTCCGCTGGACCGACTTGGTCGACAACGGGATCGTGGAGTGGATTGATGCCGAGGAGGAGGAGGACGCGTTCATCGCGCTCTACGGGTTCGCGGTGCCCCGGGACTGCCCCCATTGCGGAAAGGCCCTCTCCCGCAGCGACGTGGACTGGGTGAACCCCGGTTCAGAGACGGGCCTGGTGGAGCTTCAGTGTCACTTTTGCCAGTCCACGCTAGAAGGGGAGAGCCTCCTCACGAAGGAACACACGCACATGGAGATCGACCCCCTCGTCATCCTGGGGGTCAGCGCCGGCTTGGTCCCGTACGCGGAGCACAACTCCTCGCCCCGTGTCACCATGGGCGCGGGCATGATCAAGCAGTCCCTGGGCCTAGCGGCCTCCAACTACCGGCTGCGGCCCGACACCCGCGGGCACCTCCTCCACTACCCCCAGGCCCCTCTGGTCCAGACGGAGGCCATGCACTTCCTCAACTTCAACCGCCGCCCGGCGGGCCAGAACTTCGTGGTGGCCGTCATGTCCTACCACGGGTGGAACATGGAGGACGCCGTGGTCATCAACAAGGCCTCCGTCGAACGGGGCCTCGGACGCTCCAGCTTCATGCGGACCTACAAGGCGGAGGAACGCCGCTATCCCGGCGGGCAGGAGGACCACTTCGAGACGCCCAGCCC
>JBHHWA010000153.1:0-3131 GCA_046756285.1 Thermoplasmata archaeon | reverse complement strand
GGCCCCCTACGGTCTCCGGAAGTTGGAGGCCGCGTTGCTAAGTGACTTCGGTCGGGAGGAGATTGTGGTCGCTCATCCGCATCACGTGAACCGGTTCATTGGCCCGGAGACCGAGGTGGTCGGGCTGCACACCATGGATCCTTTGGGCCTGGGTCCCGTGAGCATGAGCTTCACGAACGGCGGCGTGATGACCCCCTACACGAAGGCGTGCTTCGAGGACCTGGTAATGAACCTCCCCAACGGGAACCGGAAGTTCAAGGTCGTCATTGGGGGTGCCGGGGTCTGGCACTTCGACTACCGGCCGGAGGAGAAGGAGCGCTACGGCATCGACCACCTCGTGGCGGGGGAGGTCGACCACATCGCGGGGGACATCTTTCGGGACATCATGGACGGAACGGCCCCCGAGATGTATCCCGAGCCGCTGAACCCCCCGAAGATGGAGGAGATCCCTCCCATCGTCGCGCCCAGCATGCACGGCATGGTCGAGGTGATGCGGGGGTGCGGCCGCGGCTGCCAGTTCTGCGAAGTCACCCTTCGAAAGCTCCGCTACTTCTCGCCCGAGTACATCCAGCACGAGGCCTCCATCAACGCCCGGGTGGGCCTCAAGAACGCATGGCTCCACTCCGATGACATCTTCCTGTACAAGGTGGAGAACTATCGGACGATGATGCCCAACGCGGACGCCATCAAGGAGATCTTCCAGGCGGTCATGGACGTCAAGGGGATCGAGTCTGGGAATCCGACCCACGGAACCCTGGCCTCCGTCGCCGCGGACCCCGATCTGATTGCGGACCTCAGCCAGATTCTGAACGGGCACCCGGGTCCACAGAAGTGGGTCGGCATCCAGTCCGGACTCGAGACGGGGAGCGTCCCCCTCGTCGAGAAGATCATGCCTCGGAAGCTCCTCCCCTACAAGCCCTCGGAGTGGCCCGAGGTCGTCCGAGAGTCCATCAAGATCCTGAACGAGAACAAGTGGTTCCCCGCCCTCACCGCCATCATCGGGCTTCCCGGGGAGACGTCCGACGACGCCTACGATACGTGCGTGCTCCTGGACGAGATGGAAAAGGTCATGGATCAGCCCCACTACATCGTGGCCCCCCTCTCCTTCGTGCCCATCGGCGTCCTTCGTGGGGAAGAGTTCTACCGCGTGGATGAGATGATGGACGAGGCCCGGTTCAACGTCGTCTACCGCTGCTGGAAGCACATCCTCCGGGAGATCGACGAGACCCTCTGGGGCCTCTCCAGCATGCCCTTCTTGCTCAAGACGCTCATCAACACCATCGGGCGGCTCGGGGGCCGCCACGTCCTCGGAATCTTGGATCAGTTTGCCGATCGCCGCGGCTTTAAGATTTGGCCGGCCCTGGCCTGATCGCCCCTCCGAGCCTGCCCGCGGAGGCGGACGGCGAAAGGCATCGTGCCTGTAGTCGGAAGCGGCACCTGGGAAGGCTCCCTGGGTCGGGCGTGCCGCGAAGCTTGTTTCCCTATGACGCCCACCGCAAGGGCCAGGCGGAGTTCCTCCGGGACGCGCGGGAGCGGTTGGGCGAGGGCGGCATCCTCCTGGCGCAAGCCCCCACGGGGCTGGGCAAGACGGCCGTGGCGCTGGCCGCAAGCCTAGAGGTCGCCAGAGAACGAGGGAAGAAGGTTTTCTTCACCACGGCCAGGAGGAGTCAGCATCGGATCGCCGTGGAGACGGCTCGCCTCATCGGCCGGCTTCGGACGCCCATTCCCACGGTGGACTTGATCGCCCAGGAGGCCATGTGCCCCGACCACGAGGAACACCACGGGGAAGACGGCGTCCTTCGCCCCGTCGCCCGGACCCTCCTTCGCGAGCCCCTCCACGCCCAGGAGGCCATCCGGCTCGCCGGGCGTTTCCGGGCCTGCCCCTATGGGGTAGCCCGCCGGGCCGCGCAGCGGGCCGATCTCGTCGTGTGTGACTACAACCACCTCTTCGACCCAGCCTCCCGGGGCGTCCTACGGTCTGCGGGCATTCGTCACACCGATGTCGTCTGTGTAGTGGATGAGGCACACAACCTACCCTCCCGTGTCCGCGCCTCGCTTTCCCCTCGCCTAACCGCCACGGGGCTCGTCCGCCTCGCGCACGTGACGAAGTCCAGGCGGAGCGCGGCCCGTCTGGCGGCCGTATCGAAGCTCCTGGCCGCGGAGGCCCGCTTTGTGGGAGGGGACTCCCGGGTCCCGCGAGAGTTCCTCGATCGGCTCCTGGGTCGTAGCCCTCAGCTCTCGGGCAGCCGGTGGCCGCGCGCCCGCTTGGCCCGTGACCTGGAACGCTTGGGGCCCCTGCTCGGTCGAGAGGAGACGGCTGTGGCAAGGGAGGCGGGACACCTGCTGCAGGCCTGGGAGGATCCGGACTATCTTCGGCTTCTGTCCCGTAGGGAGGAAGGTTCCCTCTTGCTCTCGGCCCTGAACCCCGCCCCAACCACGAGGGAGGTCTTTCGGCGCGTGCATGCGGCCCTCCTCATGAGCGGAACCCTCCACCCGGGGGAAATGTACGTGGACCTCCTCGGCCTCGACCGGGGGCGGGCGCGGATGCGGGCCTACCTTCCCGACTTCCCCCCGGAGAACCGGCTCCTCGTCGCGACCCGCGGACTCTCCCTGGCCTACCGAAAGCGGCCCGAGGCGTTCAAGCCGTGCGCCCGGGAGATCGCCCGCCTCTGCGAGGCGATTCCGGGCAACGTGGCGGCCTTCTTCCCCTCCTACGAGCTCGGACGCCAGGTCGGGGAGGCCCTAACGGGTTTCCCGCTTCGAAAGCGGATGCTCTGGGAACACCGGAACCAGCCCAAGGCGGTGAAAGAGGGTCTTCTCGAGATGCTCCAGGTGGGCCAGGCTGGAAGCGGTTGCCTCCTCATGGCGGTCCAAGGCGGGTCCCTCTCCGAGGGGATCGACTACCCCGGCAACTTGTTGAGCGGCGTAATCGTGGCCGGCCTGGCGCTGAGCCCGCCGGACCTTCGAGCCGAGGCCTTGCGGTCCTTCTACGCCCGTCGATTCGGACGGCGGCGGGGGTACGCGTACGCCTACCTCTATCCAGCCCTCAACCGGGCCGTCCAATGCGCGGGTCGATGCATCCGCGGGGAGGAGGACGTGGCCGCTGTGGTCATCCTCGACGACCGCGTTCT
>JBHHWA010000152.1:0-3153 GCA_046756285.1 Thermoplasmata archaeon | reverse complement strand
TCCCCGTAGATCGGGAGCTCCACGACTCTCGCCCGAGCCATCTCCGCCTGATGATGGATGGGGAGAAAACTCGGGTCCGTGGCCAGGATCTCCTCGCCCTCTGCGAGGAAGGCCCGCTGGACTGCATAGAGGGCCTCGATCCCTCCGTTTGTCAGGAAGACCTCAACCCCCTCCAAGCCCAGGTCCGCGGAGATGGCTTCTGGGAGACCGAACACGCCGGGTCGATAGGGGTACAGGTGGTATTCGCCAGTGCGTAGCGACTCCTGGACGGCGTCTTCGATGGAGGGGTCGAGGGGAATCGTGTTGGTGTTCTGGCTCATCCAGACGACCTCGTCTCGGTGCGCGTGGGCGAACGCGAACAGGTCCCCCGACGGCGGCGTCATGGACCCTCGCAAGGGGCCGTTGCCTTAAGGCGTTGTAGAAACGCGGGCCGCGTCAAGGGCACGGACAAGCGCCTCTGGGTCGCGGGAGCCGATCATCAGCCGCGTCCCGTCCACCAGGTGAAGCTCCACCCCCTGGTTGCCGCCGACGCTGTAGACCCTCTTCTTCCCTGGGGCAAAGCGCACGCCCCAGCCTCCGTACTCCGTGAGGGGATTGTACACGCGTGCCTCGTAGCTGCGGATCTCGGACAAGGGCATTCTCCGGAAGACGAAGAAGGGGATGTAGCGGACGTAGAGGAGGCGGTCCCGGATCTCCACGGTCAGACTGCTGAGGAGCCAGAGAAGGGGAAGTCCGATGCCGATGGCGAGCCAGATGAGGACCACCACGAGGTCGGGTCCGACGCCGGTCGTAAGTCCGTCGGCGAGGGCGAAGGCCAACAGAACCCAGACCAGCGCCGCCGACCTAGCACCACGAGCCAGATCCACGTCTGGCGAGGCTTCTGCACCTCCCGGAAGCTAATCGGACCGTGCAGTTCCTGGGTCATCGCGACCCTCTGGGTGCCTATGGGGGCGAACGAGAAAGGCTTAATGATGCCGTCTGTTCCTCTCGCGGGGCTCGTAGTCTAGAGGTTATGACGTCACCTTGACACGGTGAAGGTCCCCGGTTCGAATCCGGGCGAGCCCATCGACTCCCTCACTTCCTCACCCGTTTCCAGAGGGCAAAGCCTGCAACAAGGAGGGCGCCGCCGACCAAGCTAAGATACGGGACCCAGATGTGCAAAGCGAAACCGACGCACTCGAACCCGTAGAGGCACGTGTCGGGATGGAAGTCCTTCCAGGCAAACCAGAAGCCGTAGAAGAAGGGCACGGGCGTCAACTCGCCGTCCGAGCCGGCACCCGTCAAGATGGAGAAACGCTCTCCTCCTTCGCCGACCAGTTCATTCGATTCGGGGTCCACGTCCAGCGCCTGGTTCCCGCGTTCGTACACGTGTGCGCTCGTCACGGGGACGAAGGAAGGGGCGGGGTCGACGCGGAGAGCCACGACGATGGGAAGGCCCCCCAAGACGAAGTTGATGGCCCTCTGTTCCAGGAGGTCCGGGAACCCGAAAGCCCAGGTCTCATCGCCCCGAATCACGCCCACGACGAAGGTCTTGGGGTGGAGGCGAGTGTCTGGATTGATCACGGGGCCGAGGGTCTCGTTCCGCATAGTGTAGTTCGCGTACGGGTTCACGTCGTACCCCTGGAATCCGGAAGGAAGGATGCAGGGCGCCGGACAGAGCACGGGGCCCCAAGGACGCGCCACGATCTGGGCGTTCGGGTGCAGGGATAGCCAGTCCCCCAGCGGAAGCCGGACGATGGGGACCCGCACCAGTCGGGTGCCGTGATAGGTCCCGTTAATGGCCTCTCCCAGGAGGAGGGGCCACAGGCTCTCCGTTTCCACGTCGAACATCACCTTGTTGTTCCTGTAGAGGAGGCCGGAGGTCCGAAACGTGAGAACGTCCCCGTCCACGGTCCGCTCGTAGGCCAAGGCCACACCACAGAGCGGGCAATACGACACGACGATGGGAATCCCGCCGACGACGTCGTCGATGACTTCGTGGTAGTGCATCAGCTTGACCGGGTACGTGTGGGCCTCGCCCCCGATGACAACCCCGAAGACCTCTTCGCGCAGCCCCACATACCGCGCGTCGTCAAACCGGGGTTCCGTGATCGTGTGGAGGGTGTCCCAGGGAAGGACTTCGAACAGCTCACCGGTGTCGACGTGTTCGGCGGCGGCGGGCGTCGAGGCGAGGAGCACGAAGAATCCCATGATGACGGCCGAGAGCCACACCCGCATTGGCCTCAGATGGGCGAGGAAGCGCTTAAGATTAGACCAGAATCCTGCCCATCTCCCACCAAACATTCGGGATCACGCTCGGAAGACGGCATCGACGACCCCATCCGGTGTCCAGAAGTGACTGACCACCGGGCTCGGGTTGAACCTCGACCTAGGGTGGCGGCCAGGACTGACACCCTCCGTCGAGGCCACGAACGCCTCTCGGGCTGACTCGGACCGGAGGGCCTCGAGGCCCCGGGATTCTGGAATCCGACGCCACTCTTCCTGCTTCCGATAATCAGACCAGATATTCTCGTCGAACTCCTGATAAAAATCCTCGCGGCTGGCTGGCCCACGCGGGGGCGTCCCAAGGAATGTTCGAGGAGGCCAGTTTTCGTATCAGGGACCTCACGCCCCGCCAGTTCGTCCTCGGGTTCGGCAAGGCCATCGTCCCCCTGTTCATCGCGGGCATCTACCTGGCCTACATCTATACCCTTGGCGAGACGGGCCGCCTTCTCCTTCCCCTCCTCGGCGCATACTTCTTCCCCCCCTTCGGGAAGGAGTCGGTCATTCCCCTAGGCGTCTCTTTAGGGATCCACCCGGCCCTCATGGCCTTCTCCATCGCCATGGTGGACGTCCTCGTCGGCCTCTTCCTCCTGTGGAACTACAAGGTGCTCTATTACGTCCCCTTCCTGGGGAAGTGGGCGCACAAGATGGAGGTGAAGGCGAAGCGGATGATCCAGGAGGGCCGGGGGTTCAGCAAGCTGGCCTACCTCGGTCTCGTCCTGTTTGTCATCGTGCCCTTCCAGGGTTCGGGGGCCGTCGCCGCAACCATCATCGGCAAAATGAGCGGGATGGAGGCGAAGAAGGTCTGGTCCGCCATCATCGTCGGGGCCTTCGTCGGGACCTTCACGGTTGCCTACTCCTTCAACCTCATTCTCAACGCCTTCCGGGCGA
>JBHHWA010000151.1:0-3160 GCA_046756285.1 Thermoplasmata archaeon | reverse complement strand
TGGACGACGTAGAACTCCCGGTCGACCGCAGGCAGGCCCCCCTCGGGCTCCACGAGGATCAACCCGTACATCCCCATGGCGATGTGGGAAGGGATGTGGCCCGAGGCGCAGTGGTAGATGAAGATCCCCGCGTTCAGCGCCTTGAACTGGAAGGAGGTCTCCTGGCCAGGGGGCGTCTGGGTCGCCACGGCGCCGCCGCCCGGTCCGGTCACCGCGTGGAAGTCCACCGAGTGGTTCAGGGTGCTGCTCGCGTGGTTCCGGAAGTGGACCACCACGGTGTCGCCCAGGCGCACCCGGAAGAACGGACCTGGGACGGTCCCGTTGAAGGTCCAGTAGCGGAACGTGGCACCCGGTTCAATCTCGGCCACGACCTCGCGGACTTCCATGAAGATGTGGACGGTCGCGGTGGTGTTACGCCCGATCGGGGGCGGAAGGTCCGTCGGCTCCTTCGCGATGTCCTCCACGTCGACGGGAAGAGCCGGACCCGGACCGGAGGGACCAGTGCCTCCCCCGACGATCAGGAGGCCCTCCATGCCCAACTCCCGATGCCCGGGGACCGTGCAGTAGTAGGCGAAGCTCCCGGCTTGGTCAGCGACGAAGCTGATGGAGTCGCTCGTACCGCTGCCGATCAATCGCTGGGTCTGCACATCGTAGCCTTCCACGGCCAAGTCGTGCTCGAGGGCCTCCCCGTTGGTCACGGTGATAGTCACCGTGTCTCCCACGTCCACCTCGAGAACCGGATTCGTCACGCCGTCGATGGCGCCCCCCACCCCGACGTAGCCGCTTATGAAGGCGCGAAGCTCAAAGTTCGCGACACCGGGTGTCGGTTTGGCCGGCGTCCCCATTCGACCCGCGAGGAAACCAAAGGCGGCCCCTCCTGCGGCCGCGATCAGAAACGCGGCAAGGAAGACGATCGCCCATGTCTTTGCCGTCGGACTCTCACTCTCTACCGTAGCCATTCCATCGCCTCGGGCCCCCGATTTTGCTGGGAGCTATAAACCGGTGGGCCTCACACCCCAAATGGAAGAGGAACCGCTAAGGGATTCTCCCGAACGGGTTCGGGTCAGCGGGCCTGCTTCATGAGTCCATGGAAGTAGGCGTGAAGGACCTTCGCCTCCCCCGCCCGCAGGATCTCGGAGAGGGTGGACTTGGCCACGCCCAGTTTCTTCGCGAGTGCAGTCAGGCTGATTCGCTTTGGGAACTCAAAGTAGCCCAAACGGTACGCCAGACCGATGACCTCCTCCTGGCGGTCCGTGAGCATGCCCTTCGTCTTCGCCGACCGGATGGACAGGAGCTCCGCCTGGGGACCCCCGTCCAGAGACTTCATGAGGTCCTCCACGGTGCTCCGATCGGGTGCGATGATGTGCCACACGAGGCCGCCGCCTTCCATGGCGGTCGCGTCGGTCAGGAAGCACTCCGACTCGGCCAGAGAGTGGCATGCCTGGCAGTCCGTCACCTGAAGGGTGGCCAGGATCCTTCCTTTGGGGGGCACCTCCGCCTCGACCCGCAGGACGTCGGGATTTCCCTCGAGAGCCGCGATCACCTCGGCCGGGTCCCCTTCCCCGAGCTCAATCTCGACGAGGCTCTGCAAGACGCCACCTTCCAGGTCCTTCTGTTCGACGATGCTGATGGTGGCCCCGTGTTCCGCCATCAGGCGGGTCACCCAGCTGCATGGGAGGTGGACCCGGAGGACGGCCTCGATCATCGGACTCTCCTATCGCAATCCATCCTATAAGTCGAGGGTTCTAGCCTCGCCCTTCGGGGCGCCGTGACCGAGGTGGGGAATCGACGGCGATAACCGACGCGACAACTTTTAGAGGCGGAGAGGCGTGGTCTCGACGGCATGCGTCGGGCCCTCCTTCTTCTCCCCCTCCTCTTCGTACTCCTCCATCCACTGGGGGTCGCGGGACCACCCGTGGACTCAGCTCCACCCCTCGTTGCGGGCCCACTCCTCACCCCACCAAACCCGGCGGTGTACGCGGCTCCGCCCTTCGTCCTCCAAGCGGGCCCTCAATCCGTCTCCGTGCGGCCCGCGGGGGCCATGGAGGAGCTCATCGCGGTCCTCGTCGATTTCCCCAATCAAGCGCCCCTGGGCAGCCCATCGGATGTAGGAAACCTCCTCTTCGACGCCGGGCCGGGGGCACGCAGCCTCCAGGCGTACTACTTGGAAAGTAGCTATGGCGCTACGCAGGTCGTGGGCGCAACGACGGATTGGCACCGGGCCCCAAGGAACATGGAGTGGTACGGAGCCGACGGGGGAAGCATCGACGACGCCAACGGTCCCATCTATTGCCTGGTGGTCGATGCGGTCCTGGCGGCCGACGCGGCCGATCCCAGCCTGGACTTCTCGCAGTACGACACCGACGGGAACGGGGAGGTGGACCACCTGATGGTCGTCCACGCGGGGAACGGACAGGAGAGCACGGCCAACACGAACCTCATCTGGTCCCACCACTGGGCCATCATCGACGCCCGGCAGTGCGGCCACCCTAGCAGCTCCGTCAACCTGGACGGCGTACGCCTCCGGGAGTACCTGATGGCCGCAGAGACGTCGCCTTTGGGCGTCTTCGTCCATGAGTTTGGCCACGACTTCGGGCTGCCGGACTTGTACGACGTGACCGGCACCACCCTCGGCATCGGCGTCTGGGGGGTCATGGGCACCGGATCCTGGAACGGGGCCCCTCGAGGGTCCAGCCCGGCCCACTTCACCGCCTGGTCCAAGGCCCAGCTCGGCTGGTTGGACTTTACGGTCGTGACCGACGCTCTGGCCTCGGCCCCCATCCCCGCCCTGGCCACGAGCCCCGTGGCCTACAAGCTCCCCATCAAGGACTCGTTCCGGGGGGAGGAATACTTTATCGTCGAGAACCGGCAGCGCGTGGGCTCCGATGGGGCGCTCCCCGGCGCGGGCCTCCTCGTCTGGCACGTCGACGAGACGGTGAGCAACAACGCCAACTCGAATCGCCGCCTGGTGGACTTGGAGGAGGCGGACGAGGGCCGCGGGACCTTCTTTGCCGACAACCCCTCCCAGCCCACGGACGCCTGGGCCGATGACTCCTTGGGCTTCACCCCCGACACCGTCCCCGGCAGCGACGACAACGACGGCGCGCGGACCGGGTGGAAGGTGACCGGGATCAGCCCCGCCCAGGCCACCATGCAGGCG
>JBHHWA010000150.1:0-3171 GCA_046756285.1 Thermoplasmata archaeon | reverse complement strand
AAGGAGGCAATGACGATCGCTGCCAGGGCCAGGAGGAGGGTGATGACGCGTGCGAATCGGAGGAGGTTCCGGGAGGAGAGTCGGCCTCCGAGACGAGGCACGTCCGCCGTGAAGATGCTTGCCAATCCGTTTAGCAGCGAGTCCATCGTGCTCATGATCAAGGCGAGGACTAGGAGGTAGATGAGTAGGACAAGCCAGATCGGCAGAGAAGCGAGGACGAGGGAGAAGAACGCGACCGAGGGGACTTCGGCCGCACCTACCCCGGCGGCCATGATGCCGAACATCCCCGCGAGGGCGACCATGGGGAAGACGGCGAAAGCGGCGACCCCGAGACCCCGCTTGAGGACCCGCTCGTTTCGGCTCGCGTAGAACCGCTGCCAGTACGCCTGGTTGAAGATGTTGGCTCCCGTGATGGCGATGGCCACGAAGATGGCGAAGTAGATGCCCGGAAGAGAGGTCAGTTGCAGCAGCTCGGGGGCGTTCGTCGTGATTTCCTCGAAGAGCACGACGGGGCCGCCCAATGCGAGGATGGCCCCAGCGAAGGCGACAGCCAGGAGGGGGAGGATCACGAGGACCTGGATGTGGTCGGTCACCACGGAGGCACGAAGTCCGCCGTAGGCCGTGTAGGCGAGCGTGGCGAGACCCACGAGGAGGGCCGGGAGGACGAGGGCGGGGAACACGGGAGGGATGCCGGCGAGAAGGTTGAACGTGAGCGCGATGGCGGTCAGCTCGGCCGCAAGGAAGATGAACATGTAGAAGACGCTCACGAAGAGGACGACGCTGTACATCGAAGGGCCGAACCGTGCCAGGCTCAGCTCCGTGACGGAGTGACCCGCCGGGGCCAGCCGTCGTGCCCGTGGGCCGAGGAAGGTGTAGACGATCAAGGGGATGGCGCTCCCGATCCCGTAACCGATGACCGCAGGCAGCCCGAAGAAGACCCCCGCCTCGGCTGGACTGAAGAGGATCCAGGCACCCATGACCGTCGCGATGAACGTGGCCGTCGCCACGTGGAGGCCCATGGTGTTTCGAGCCGTGATGTAGTCCTCTGCGTCGCGAATCCGTCCCCGGGTGAGCAGGATCCCGACGAGGGCGAAGCCGCCGACGATGGCCAAAGTGAGGAGAAGGAGGACGAGCGGGTCGATCATGTGGTGGCTTCGGGTTAATTCCCCGCACGAATAAACGTTGGGCCAGCCGGATAGGCTAAACTCAAATAGGAGCCGCTGGGTAAACGGGCCGACGGGCATGGATCGGGCTTTGGTGCTCCTTTCAGGTGGATTGGACTCCGCCGTCTCTCTTTATTGGGCCGTCAAGCAGGGATGGTCCGTTCACCCGATGACCTATCACTACCACGAGAGGCCCGAGCGAGAGAAGGATGCGGCCGCGAGCCTGGTCAAACTGTCGGGCAGCCTGGAGGACCTTCTGGAGGTCAACCTTCCTTTCCTGATGGAGGTCGAAGACCTTCTGGAGAACGGCCTGGAGAATCCGTCGCTAGGGGACGCTCCGGGGACCTACGTTCCCGCACGAAACCTCATCTTTTACGCTACGGCGGCCCACTACGGCGAGATTCTTGGCGCCCAATGGCTTGTCGGCGGCCACAATGGGGCGGACGGCGGGATCTTCCCGGATGCGACCCCCGCGTTCTTCGAGGGGCTGAACCGACTCCTGGAGTTGGGTCTTCTCACAGCCTCGACCTCCCGGCTCCGGGTCGTCAACCCTCTCCAGGGTCGAAGCAAAGCCGACGTACTGCGCCTGGGCCAGGAGTTAGGCGTGCCGTTCGAGGTCACCTGGAGTTGCCACTACGATCGGGCGACTCCATGCGGCGCCTGCTCCTCCTGCCGGGAACGGGAGGAGGCGTTCCAGGACCTCGGCATCGAGGACCCACTCCTTGCCGCGCCAAGAGGACGCCCATAGAGCGGACCGTGAGGGACATGCGGCTCGGCGTCACGGAGTACATGGACAGCGCCCATTACCTCCCGGGCCACGCCAAGTGCGGGAGCCTCCACGGCCACACCTACAAAGTGGAAGTCATCGTGGAGGGCGAGGCGAAGTCCGGCATGATCCTCGATTTTGCCGACCTCAAAGCCCAGGTGCGGGAGGTCTTGGCGGCGTACGATCACAAGGCCCTCAATGACGTTATGGAGTACCCCTCGGTGGAGAACATCTGCGAGCGGCTCGGGGTCGAACTCAGGGGCCGTCTCGACTTCCCGTTCCTCATCCGGGTGTGGGAAGGCCAGGGAAAGTGGGCCGAAACCCAGGTCTGACCTCCGGTACGGCCCGGTGAAACCACGGCCTGTAACTTATATACGCGTGAATTAAGAACACGCGACCGCCTATCGGGGAACCGGCCATGAGTGAGTTCCGAACGGAGAAGGACTTCCTGGGCGAGGTCCAAGTGCCGGTGGAGGCCTACTGGGGCGTGCAAACCCAGCGGGCAGTGGAGAACTTCCCCGTCAGCGGTCTGCGTCTTCAGCCGCGCTTCGTCCGGGCCCAAGCCTTGATCAAACTGGCCGCGGCCAAGGCCAACGCGGAACTCGGACTCCTCGACGAGAAGCTGGGGGACGCCATCGTCCGGGCCGCGGAGGAAGTTCGGGACGGGAAGCTCGACGACCATTTCGTGGTCGACGTTTACCAGGCGGGGGCGGGGACCTCCCAGAACATGAACGCCAACGAGGTCATCGCGAACCGCGCCAACGAACTCCTCGGTGGCACGCGAGGGATCTACGAGCCCGTCCATCCGAACGACCACGTGAACATGGCCCAGTCGACGAACGACACGATCCACGTGGCCATGCACATCGCCGCGTTGGCCGCCATCCGGGAAGAACTTCTTCCGGTCCTGAAGGGATTGGCTGAGGCCCTGGATGGGAAGGCGGAGGAGTTCGACGACGTCCTCAAGATCGGCCGCACTCACCTCCAGGATGCGGTTCCGATCCGCCTTGGCCAGGAGTTCAGCGGGTACGCCTCCATGGTTCACCATGGCGTCGCTCGCGTCCGGCAGGCCTCCGCCGCGCTGGAGGAGCTCCCCTTGGGAGGAACGGCCGTGGGGACCGGCCTAAACGCCCATCCCCGCTACCCGGAGTTGGCCATCGCGGAGGTCGCCCGGCAGACGGGGCTTCCTTTCCGTCTCTCAGACAACCTCTTCGAGGCGATGCAGAACACCGATGCCGCTGT
>JBHHWA010000149.1:0-3175 GCA_046756285.1 Thermoplasmata archaeon | reverse complement strand
GGCTCGCGGCGGCCCGTTCCGTCCTTGGGTCGGTTGACGTAGGCACGGGAGGGAATGGCCGCCCGTCGTTCGACCTCCACATAGGTGAGCGTTGCCATCACGAGGCCAAAAACGCCCAGCATTGCGACGGGGTGCAACGGCGCGCTGAGGAAGGCGGCAGGCACGAGGGCCAGCGAGGCCAGCCCGTACGTTGCACTCAGGCGCCGATGTTCGCGGGGAGGGTAGGTCACGTACTGCAGGCCGTAGAACGCCCCCACCCACAAGGCCAAACCGCCCCCCAAGAGCCAGATGGTGCTTGGGGAGAAGTCGGCGCGGCTGGCCTCAACGACGACGTGCTCAATCCCAACCCCCATCGCGACAATGCCGAGGACCATGGGCAGGTGAAACAGGGTGTACGCATGGCCGTTCCCTAACGTGCACTGCAGCGGGGCACGGTCGACGTACCCGAAATAATTCCACCAGATGGTGACCGCGAGGCCAAACCCGATGAGGGCCGCGAGGACGGCCAGGGGGTTCCAGTTGACGTCGGCCACGCCGAGGAAGAGGGCGAGGATGGTCTCCCCGAGGACGATGATGGTGAAGAGGCCGAAGCGTTCGGGGAGGTGGGAAGTGTGGACGGGGAAGCGCCGGGAGACGTCCCGTGCCAGGACGAACGTCCCGAACTCCACGGCGAACCCCGCTGCCCATAAGACGAAACGGAAGGGGGGTGGAAAAGCGATGGAGATCAGCCAGAGGGCGGCCCCCGCGCCATATCCGGTGAGGAAGGCCGTGTTGAGGCTCCGCGCCTCCGGATATTCGGTCCGGGCCCGAAGATACAGGATCAGCAAGGTGGAACGTGTGAGGATGTAGGCCGCCGCGAATCCTGCGGAACTGTCGCCGGTCGCCTGGGGGATCTGAATGGCCATCGCTGCCGCCGCGACCATCTGGAGCAGCATCATGGCCCTCTGGAACGGGGTGTCCCGCCCGAAGCGGGACGCGAAGATCGTCTGTCCCGCCCATGACCACCACACCGGGATGAAGAGGCCCACGAAAATCGCGAATCCGGTCAGGCTGATGTCTTGACTGAGACGGGCCGCCAGGAAGGCGACGGCGACCACATACACGAGATCGTAGAAGAGCTCCAGCCAGCTGGCATGGCGCTGATCAGGGGTCGCGATGTCAGCTGGGAAGGTACCTTCGGAGGGGACCGTCGGGGTCTCGGCCATAGCTCGCTTCAGGCTACGCCGCCGCTCGGGTTAAAGGGTTTACTCGCGGACAGCCCGCACGTTCCATCGGCCTATTGGGTGCAACACGGCAACCTGGCCACGTCCCGATAGAAGGAGAGGGCCACGAGCTTCAGCGCTTCGGTCTGGGTGGGAAAGACGTGGACCGTGTCGATGAGGTCGTCGATGGTCAGGCCGTGCTTGACGGCCAGGACGGCTTCGTGGATGAGGTCGGCCGCGAAGGACGAGACGATCTGAACTCCGACGACGACCCGCGTCTCGGGGTCGATGGTCATCTTGACGAGGCCACGGGTGTCGCCGATGATGCGCGCCTTGGAGACGAGGTCCATGGGGATGGTCCGGCAAGAGCAGACTCCTCTCCGCGCGCTGTACGATGCTTCCGTGTCGCCCACCGAAGCGAACTGGGGGTCGGTGAAGACGGCTCGAGGAACCATTTCCGGAGGATCCATTGGGCGCCCTGCATCCAACAACGCGTTTTCCGCCGCCAGGAAGCCCTCCTTGGCCGCGGTCGTCTCGAGCATCTCCCCTCCCCGAACATCGCCCGCGGCGAAGATGTGCGGCACGCTCGTCCGCATCTGGGGATCCACGAGGACTTCCCCCTCTTCCCCCATTGCGACCCCAGCGTCCTTTAGATTCAGGTCGGGGGTGTTGGCGCGTCGCCCTGTAGCCATGAGAAGCGCTGCAGCTCGAAACTCCTCTTGCTTTGTGCCGACCGTGGCGGTGATGACCTTCTCCCCGTTGTCTCGGACGCGCCGGACCTCCACCTCCGTCCGGATCGCGACGCCGTCCTCCTCGAGGGCGGCATGGAGGGCCTCCGACGCCTCGGGCTCCGCTGTAGGGAGGATGCGCGAGGACCGCTGCAACAACGTCACCTCCGTTCCGAAACGGGTGTACATCTGGGCGAACTCAAGGCCCTGGGCCCGACCCCCCACGACGATGAGAGAGTCGGGTCGACGTTGGGGGCTCAGACCCTCGACATTAGTCCAGAATTCGCCCTCGTTCAGGCCGGGAATGGACGGCGCCCAAGGCGATGATCCCGTGGCAAGGAGGAAGAATCGGCCTCGAATCTTCGCGTTATTGACGCGGACTTCATGGGGGGAGGCGAAGACCCCGATCCCATCAAAGTGCGTAACGCCCTCAAGCTCCGCGAGCACGTCTTCGTACTTGGTCTTTCGAAGGTCCTGGACGACCTCGTTCTTCTGCCTGACCGTTTCCCGGAAGTCTTGGCGTTCTCCCTCGCAACGAAGGGATCGGAAGGGGTTTGCGGTCGCTTCTCGGAAGGTCTCGGCAACGCTGAGAAGGTGCTTGGTGGGTACGCATCCCACGTTCACACACGTCCCTCCAATCGTCCCTCTATGGACGAGTGCGACCGACTTTCCCAGCTCCGAAGCTCGGATGGCGGCGGCGAAGCCTGCGGAACCCCCACCCAGGATGACGAGGTCGTAGTCCGCCCTCCTGTCTCGCGCTTTCTGGGCCATTTCAGTTCAAGTGATTCATCATGAGGGCCCGGTATCAAGCCTCGGTGAGGGAACGTAAAGTGCCCTAGGCAAGTGGTGAACAGGAAAGTCCTCCATTCCCTCGATGAGTAGGACGTAAATAACGGGACCTGGCTAGTTAGAATGGAGTTAGGAATGAGGACAACGGTGGTGACCGACCGGCCAGTTCAAGAAACGGGGTACTACTGGTGCGAGACCTGCGACAGCGAGGGGATTGGGGCCGGGGTCTACCTGGTGGCGGGCGATCGTGCCCCGTCCTGCATGCAGCATCAGACCGTGACCTTTCTTAGGGTACGCTAGGACGGAGGATGCGAGTATGTCCGACTTTGTGATCCACACAAGTGACGAGAGCTTCGAGACGGACGTCCTCGAGTCGAAGATTCCCGTTCTCGTCGATTTCTATGCGGACTGGTGTGCACCATGTAGGCGCCTCGCCCCCGTGATCGATGAGCTTGC
>JBHHWA010000148.1:0-3185 GCA_046756285.1 Thermoplasmata archaeon | reverse complement strand
GAGCGGGCCAAGGAGAACGACCTCTTCGACGAGAAGCGGAACTATGGGGAGCTTCCTGTCGTCGTGGGCGGAGGGCGCCTCATGGAGGGGTTGGACCAGGCGATCCTCGCCGCCAAGGTGGGGGAGGAGGAGGAGGTCGTCATTCCCCCCGACAAGGGCATGGGTGAGCGAGACCCGAAGCTTCTGGAGCTCTTCCCACTACGGGAATTTCATCGTCAGGAAATCGACCCGCAGCCCGGCATGGAGGTACACATCCGCAATCGCACGGGGACCGTGACGGCGGTCACGGCCGGACGCGTCCGGGTGGACTTCAACAACCCTCTGGCGGGCCGAACCCTCCGATACAAGTTCAAGGTCTTGAAGAAGGTGAAGGCGGCGAAGGCGAAGGTGAAGGCCATCATCGAGATGGACTACGGGTCCTCCACCGACTTCCAGATCAAGGTGGAGAAGGGGAAGGCCGCCATCATCCTCCCCGACACGAGCAAGGTCGATGAGGCATGGTTCGTGAACAAGTTCCGGGTCGTCAGCGACCTGCGCGAGCACGCCGGGCTGAAGACGATTCAGTTCGTCGAGGAGTACACGACCCCGAAGGAGGAGGCGCCTACGGAGGAAGAGGCCGAGAAGGTTTGAAGCGGGCCTCGGCCATCTTAATGGCCACCTCACGCGGATTCCGCCCTTCGTTGATGGATTGATTCACCACTGCTTTCGTAGCGCCCACAATGCGACGGTAGATCTCCTGGAGTAGACTCCCCTGCTCCCTCCACTCCTGAGTGAGCAGCAGGCCATAGGCGGCCGCAGCGCCGCCATTAACGAGGAAATCGGGGAGGACGAAAACGCCTCGCCGCTGAAGTTCGTCTTCGACATCCTCCTGGACGGGAATGTTGGCGGCTTCCACGATCATCTTGGCCTTGACCTGGCCGACGTTCTCACGATTGATAGCGTCGGGTATGGACGCGGGAACGAGGAGGTCCGACTCCCATTCCATCCACGCCTCCCTCGGAGCCTCCTCCGTCCCGGTCGGAAGGGCGGATCGGTTCATGGTCCCCGGCTGGCTCCCTCTCAGCAACTCCACATCGAGGCCCTCCGGATGCCGGAGGGACCCATCTGCATCGGCGACGCAAAGGACGCGAGCTCCTCGGCGGGCCATCTCTTCCGCAACGGTCCGCCCGACACTCCCATAGCCTTGGATCGAGACAGTCGGGAGTTCTCCGGAGGGATGCAACTGTTCCCAGGCTGCCAGCGCCGCGCGGGTTACCGCGAGCCCGGTACTCTTCTCGCCAAGCTCCCTGAGGAATCGGGCGTAGACGGAACGAGGCGTGGGATGGAATCCCAATTCCCGGAGCCGGTCCGCCGGCTTCCGGTAGGGATCCTGCCCCACGGCCTTGTAGAAGGCAGAGATGTCCCGAGAGTTCGTTCCCAAGTCGGGGCCGGTCACGACGCGATCGCGCATGACCCCGCGCGCGGCCCTCCCAAAGGCTCGGAGAGCCGCCTCCTTGTCGGCCTTCCCTGGATCCCCCTGGATTCCCAGCTTCGCGCCGTCGAAGGGGAGGTCCAAGATCGCCCATTTTCGGCTCATCGTGAGGGCAAGGCGCTCCAGTTCTCCCGGGGTGACGATTGGTGAGAACCGGAGTCCCCCGGCGCCGAGGCCGTGCCCCCATCGGTCCAGAACGACGAAGGCTTCGAGCCCGCTTGCTTCGAAGGTCCAGGAGCGGATCGCGCCCATCGGAAATGCAAGGGATTGGCGGCTTATTACGCTCGCCCCGTTCGTCTTCGCAGCGTTAAATATCCCTCGAGTCACTCAATGGGGCCGGGACGCGTGGCCTAGTCTGGATATGGCACCGGCCTCCTAAGCCGGCGGTCGAGGGTTCAAATCCCTCCGCGTCCGCTAATTAGATTATTTATATTGCGTCCGTGCTCAAGGGTATTTGTGGCGAGCAAGGACCTCTTATCGGACGATGACATCCGACGATGGTATGAGAACCTGGCTCGTGGAAGCGAACTCACCGCGGATAAGAATCTGCGACTCCTAGCTCGGTTTTGCCGCCTGAACGAGACCCCTCCGGGACAGATCATCGACGACTACCGGGAGGACAAGAAGGGCTTCGTGGATCGATTGATGGACTTCATTGAGGCCCAGAGGAACGGAGTCGGCAACGGTGGGAGGCAGAGGGCGGCCTCCTACCTCCGGGAATACCTAGTGGTCCTCTCCTCCTGGCTTCGACACCACGGCGAGGAGCCGCCGAGAGGCATCAAAGTCGGGGACACGAGGGCAACCCCCACACTCCGCGAGGAGCGGATCCCCACCAAGGAGGAGCTCAGGGCCATCCTGCATCGGGCAAGGCCCAGAGCACGCGCAATCATCGCACTCATGGCCTTCTCCGGTCTCCGTCCCCAGGTTCTCGGGACAGGCCGAGGAACGGACGGCCTGCGGATCCGTGACTTGACAGACTTCGATGTGCGAGGAGGAAGTGTCTCGGTGCAAAGATCCCCTGCCAGGATTGACGTTCCGCGCCAGCTATCCAAGGCCGGGCACGGATACTTCACCTTCCTCTCGGAGGAGGGTTGCGACATTCTGAAGGCGTATCTTCAGGCCCGACTCGACAGAGGCGAGGATCTCGTCGCCGAGAGTGCCGTGATCCGTGTCACCCCAGGCTATGAAAGTAAGGGACGAGGGAGGGAATCGCGGAACCGGGACAGCCAGTTCCTTGTCACGGGGAACATCGGGCGAGAGATCCGAGATGCATTTGGGGAGGGTTTCAAGCAGCGACCCTACGTCCTCCGGTCCTACTTCGACACGAATCTCCTCTACAGCGAAGCGAAGGAGGGCGTCCCGAGGGACTTCCGAGTTTTCTGGATGGGACATGTCGGCGACATCGAGCATCGCTACACGACTCACAAGCTTCTCCCCCCCGAAATGGTGGAGACGATGCGGGGGGCCTATGCCAAAGCCGAACCTTTCCTCTCCACAGTAAGCTTCACGATGGAGGTCAAGCCTTCCGAGGTCGAGATCCTAGAAGAAGACTTGGCGGAGCTCGTGGAGCGGCTTGTGGAGGAGAAGCTCCGCGAGAGGCTGCCGGGGAGCTAGGACTTCCGTCCCTTCTCGAGAAGTCCAAGGAGATCCTCCGCCACCTCGACGTGCCCAGGTCTCAACGCCCTCAGGACGCCGAGGGCGAGCGAGTCCTCCA
>JBHHWA010000147.1:0-3204 GCA_046756285.1 Thermoplasmata archaeon | reverse complement strand
GCTGGCCTACTACCCGGACAACGGGAACGCCAACGTTCCCAGCGTCACGCTCCTCAACTACCTCGGGAAGACCGCGGGGAACTTCAACAGGACGGACTTCTTCGGCCAGGCCCGCATCCCGTTGTTCACCGAGTGGATCGACGACGCGGTGTTCGATCCGACCGTGCCGAACTCGGCGTTCGAGGGGAACTACCGGATTGAGGGGAGCCACATGGGCTCCATGGCCACCTTCGACATCGCCTACTCCGCCTATCCGGCCATCGCCGAGGTGGACAACACCATCGCGCTGACGGGCAACCTGACGGATCTGCTGTGGCCTTCGCCGGACAACACGTACCTGTGGAGTGAGCCGCGGACCGTCGACTTCGACGTGATGGTGGACGGGAACGTGCGCGTGACCGCAGCCATCGTCATCGATGGGGCCAACCTCACGATCCTCCAGTACGGCGCCTCCGCCGGACGGCACTACCTGATCATCGAACAGGAAGGGCAGCTCACCATCCGGAACGGCGCCCTCCGAAGCAACCACCAACTCACGGTGTTCCTGCAGAACAGCGGGCAACTCGTCACGGAGGGATCCGACATCCAACTCAATGCCCCCACGACGCGGGGCCTCATCTACAGCGAGGGATCCTCCGCCATCGACCTCCGGGACGGGACGCTCGAGGGGAACGTGGAAGCCCGGGGGTCCAGCGTGGCCCTGCGCAACATCACCCTCGGCGACAGCGATCTCACCTTCGATACGACCGGGACCTCCCGGCTCTGGGATCCCACCTTCGCAGGGGACGTTAGCCTCTCCCTGCTCACGGACGACGGCAACACCGACACCCTGGACCTCGACATCCGGAACGCCACCTTCGACCCCAGCCTGGGGCCGAGCGTCGTCTTCTCCGGGACCCAGTACGCCCAGCTCACGGACGTGACCTTCGTGGACGCCCCCAACTGGTGGGACAATCGGGTCTTCGCCAGCGCGAAGGTCGGCTTCCACTGGTGGCTCACCGCGAACGCGGTCGACCCCATCGGGAATCCCGTGACCGACGCGAACATCACCCTTCGCCGGCTCGATCCGGGGACCCTCGGGTTCGTCGCGATCCCCGTCCCCGGTCCGGACGACCTGTACTTCGGGACGTATACGCCCACCCACATCGAGGCCCCCAGCGGGACCATCCTCTATCGGGCCCTCGCCCATGAACGCCTTGCGTCCCAAGGCTGGGCGAACGCCACCTATCAGGCCAACGGGTCCATCGTCCGCGACAACATGACCTTCTACGCGGAGGCGGACATCTCCGTGTCCATGGATGCCAGCCAGACGGCGGACCTCGTGTACTGGAACTGGCCCGACCTGAGCATCGGGCTCGCCGACGTGGTCTTCACCCGCGTGCCCGTCGAGGGGGGGCCCGTGGAGGTCCAGGTGGACGTGCACAACATGGGCATGGCCGACGCCCTCCCCGCGACGGTGGAGATCCTCGACAACCTCGCGCTGGCGGACTCCGCCGCGGCGAACGTCCCGTGGGGCGGCTCCCGGATCATCTCCCTCAACTGGACGCCCGCCTTCGCGGGACCCCATAGCGTCACGGTCCGCGTCTTGAGCCGGAACGACAGCGTCCAGAGCACGGACTGGGACTTCCGGAACAACGTCGTGAGCCTGGTCGTGAACGTCCAGACGCCGCCCGACCTCGAGCTCCGGGCCGCGGACAACCCCGACGTCGTCGCGGTGCAGGGTCGGCCCTTCACCGTGAATGTGGTCATCCACAACCTCGGAAACACCGCCGCCGTGAACTTCAAGGTCGGCCTCTACCTGGGTTCCATCGCCACCGCGAACGAGATCGGGGCCGCGGAAGGCGTATCGGTCGCCGGGGGTACGAACGCGACCATCGCCGTCGAGGCCAGCGGGCAGCCGGCCGCGGGCAACTTCTCCCTCTTCATCTTCGCGGACGCCAACGGCGTGATTCCGGAGATCAGCGAGGACAACAACCAGCTGGAGGTCCTCCTCCAGGTCGTCCCGCCCGAGGGCTCCATCTTCTTCTCCGTGCCCACGGATGGCCAGGCCTACAACCAGGGCGACCAGATCTTCGTCAGCGGCCTCGTGACGACGCCCGGCGGCGCACCCATCCCCAACATGCAGGTGACCCTGGTCCTTCGCGATCAGGAGGCGGGGGTGTGGGACTCCAACGTGGTCTTCACGGACCAAGCGGGGGAGTTCATCGTCGGCCTCACGATCGACGAGAACGGGCCGGCGGGCCAGTGGACCATCGCCGGGTTCGCGGAGGCGGGCTCCATCAGTCCGGCCTCGGTCCGCATCAGCGTGGCGGAGGATCTGCCCTGGTACGAGCTCCGAGTTCCCTTCATCAACCTGCCCCTCTGGATGGTCCTGGCGGCCGTCGGGGCCTTCCTCCTCGTGGTGTTCGGGGTGGGCGCCTACATGCGCTCCTTCGGGCTGGGACGCCTGGTGGAGTGCGGCGAGTGTGGCGCCTTCATCCCCGAATCGAGCGACGTGTGTCCCAAGTGTGGAACCGAGTTCGAGCACGAGATGGCGAAGTGCAGCAGTTGCCACGCCTGGATCCCGGCGGACGTGAAGAAGTGCCCCGAGTGTGGGGTCGAGTTCACCACGGGCAAAGCCAAGGCCTTCGACGTCAAGGACCGGCTGCGGAAGCAGTATGAGGGCGTCGTCAACAGGTACCGGGGCGAGGCGGCCCGCGCCCTTGGGCATCAACCCTCGGAGAAGGAGTTCCAGGAGTGGTGGCGCCGGCAGCCCACCTACGTGACCTTCGACCAGTGGCTCAGGGAGGAGGAGGAGATGCGCAAGATGGGCTCGAAGCCCTGCCCGCGCTGCAACAGCCTCAACTCCCTCACGGCCAAGATCTGCCACCGCTGTGGGACTCCGATGTCCGGCGAGGCCACCCCGCCTGGAGCCCCGCCGCCCGGGCCGGGGGGTCCCCCCGGCGGAGGCCCGGTCCTTCCGGGGGCGCCCACGGAGCCTCCCGCGGAAGGCGTCCCGGCTCCGCCGCCGAAGAGGAAGAAGGCGGTCCTGAAGAAGATCGTGAAGAAGCCCTTCGCGAAGCGGAAGACGAAGAAGTAGGGAAGGTTCCGCCACGGCAAGGCCATTCCGCCCCCTTCCCATCGCATCACATGACGAAAGGTCTTGGCTGAGCCCGCGTCCTCCACGAAGGGCGCGCCCACGAACATCGTGTCGCCGTCGATCGC
>JBHHWA010000146.1:0-3217 GCA_046756285.1 Thermoplasmata archaeon | reverse complement strand
ACCGTCGTGGTCTTCCCCGCGCCGTTCGGCCCCAGGAAGGCGAAGACCTCCCCCTCGCGTATGCGAAGGTTCAGGTCCTCCACCGCCACGACCTCCCCGAAGCTCCGCTTCAGGTCGACCGTCTCGATGAATTCCATGGGCTCCCCATCCCGGAGTCAGTCCTTGGACTTGACCTCGCGCGTCCTGAGGAGGACGTACGTGAGGACGACGGCGGCAGCAGCAACGAGGAGGGGGACCAAGACGGAGCTGAACAGGTCCAGGGTCGTGACCCACTCGGACAGGATGCCGAAGGAAACGAGGTTGAACCCGATGGACCGGAGGTAGTGAGTAATGCTCAGGAGCGGGACGTTCCCCGGAAGGACCGGGAGGATCGTTTCCCAGAGGAACCCGTAAAGCAGCCCCGCCATAAGGGCCCGTTTCAAGGCGAAGCCGATGAGCAGGAAGAGCCCGCCGAAGGCCGCAATCCCGACCGCCGTCATGGCCAGGAAGGCCCCGAGGACCTCGATATTCTCCCCAGCGGGCACGCTCGTGGAGGCGGCGGCCAGGAAGTAGGTCGCGACGATGGGGAGCGCGACGATGAGGAAGGCGCTGCCGTAGTACCCGAGGAACTTGTAGGCGACGAGGCTCGCCTTCGAAATCCTGCGGGTCGTCAGATAGGCGAGGGTGTTGTCCTCGAGTTCCTCCCGGAAGAGGCGCGACCCATGCACGAGAGCGGTCACGACGAGAACGACGCTCAGGAGCGCGAGGATGATGATCTGGTACAGCTCGATGTCGACCTGCTGTCCGGCGGCGATGACGCCGCCGATCACGTAGAGGGGCAGGAGGGCCACTCCCCACGTGACGGCCCCCTTGCGGGAACTCAGCGTTGTCTTCGCCGTCAGGCCGGCGAGGGTAGTAAACCGGCCCCACTCCTCCGCCATCACGGTCATCCCACCAGGTAACGAAAGACGGCCTCGAGGTTGTCGTCGGGGCTCTCCATGGACGTGACGGGGATGCCCGACTCGACGACGATGCCAGGTAGCTCTCGGTAGAACGTCTCAGGGTCCCGGGTCCGAACGGTGAGCACGTCGCCATCGAACATGATCTCGGCCACGTGGTCCTGGGAGGCGAGCTGGGAAGCGAGCTCGCGTGACCGCGGCGTTCCGATGAGGACCGTGTGGGGGTGCTCGTCGATGAGGCGACGGATCTCACGGATGAGCCCGGAGGCGATGGCCTTGCCGTGGTTGATGAGCACGACCCGGTCGGTGAGCCGCTCCACCTCGAACAGGATGTGGCTGCTCACGATGACGCTGACCCCCTGCTCCGGCAGTCCTTGGATGACCTCCATCATGCGGGCCCGGCCGACCGGGTCGGTGCCGTTGAGCGGTTCATCGAGGATGAGGAGCTGAGGGTCGTGGGCCAGGGCCTGCGCAAGCTTCGTCCGCTGGCGCATCCCCTTGCTGTAGCCCCCGAGGGGGCGGTCCATGTCCGCCTGCAAGTTTACGAGTTTCATGCCTTCGAGTGCCCGATGCTCCGCCTCCCCCCGGCTGTAGCCGCTCAGGCGCAACAAGGTCGCCACGAACCGTCGGCCGCTCATGTAGTCGTAGACCCGGTTGTGCTCCGGACAGTACCCGAGGCGCGCCATGAGGCGTTGGTTGTTGAACGGCTTCTCGTCGAGGACGACCAGGCGCCCCTCATTCTGGATGAGCTGCCCGGTGACCAGCTTGAGGAAGGTACTCTTCCCCGCGCCGTTGGGCCCCACGAGGCCCGTGATCCCTTCGTCGAAGTTCGCGGTAAAACGGTTGAGGCCCAGGACCTCGCCGTACCACTTGGTCAGCCCCTCCCCTTCGATGACGGTCATCCGGAGACCACCTCGATGGTCCGGATGCGAAAGAGGGTGATCGCGAGGGCACCGACCATGATGGCCGCGAGGATGGTGAGGGAGACCTCCCACGTGATGCCGACCTGGTCCACCCCATAGAGCAGGCGTCCCACGGCCAGCAGGTTCTCGTAGAGGGAGATGTGCAAGAGCTCGTCCGCCTGGAAGAGGTCCCGAAGGGGAAGGGCGATGCCCGAGGAGGCGAAGCCCACCGCAAACATGGCGGCCGCCGCGATGCCCTTGCGGGTCGTGAGGCTCGAGAACATCAGGATAGTGAGGGCGAAGACGCCCACTGCTAGGAGGCCGAACGCGAGGCCCGCACCCAGGGCGATCAGAGCCGTCTCCCACCCCACATAGGCCAGGAGGGCCGCCACGATGGGGCCCACGATGCCGGGGAAGGCGACGCCAATGAAGAGAGCCAGGCCGACGATGGAGGCTTTGGCGGCGACGTACCCCACGGAGGTCACCGGCCGGCTGAGGTAGAGGGTCAGAGAACGGTGGCGCAGGTCGTCCGCGATGAGACCGGCGCCCACTCCGGCCGCGACGAGGAGCATGAACACGAGAATGGCGGGGTTGGTGAGGGTCTGGAAGAAGTTGGCCAGCGTGATTTCCTGCCCGAGCAGCCCGGAGACGAAGATGTTGAAGATGGTCGTGATCACGCCGAAGGCCAATGCGAGGATCAGCGTGATCAGCGCAAGGGGTCGCCGAAAGCCGCGCCGAACCCCTGATGCAAAGATACTCCAGACGCGAAAGAAACGCCCTCGCAAGGGCTCTTCGCGTCGCAGGTACGTCGGAAGGCGTAGGGTGACCACCTCAGGACCCCTCCACGATCTGCAGGAAGACTTCCTCCAGGCTGCGGGCCTCCAGGCCGAGGTAACGGACTTGCACGCCCTGCGCGTGGGCGGTTCGAAAAATCAGATCCTCGACCCCCTCGGACCGGGCGACCCGAAGGAACGGGTCATCCACGGTCACCTCCTCGCCGGCCTGGCGGAGGGCGGCCGCAAAGCTCTCCAGGTCCCCCTCGATGCGGAGTCGGAGGGCATTCATCCCTTCCCCGAGCAACTCCTGGAGTTCTCCCTCGGCGATTACCTGCCCGCCGTTCAGGATGACGACGTGCTCACAGATGTCCTCCACGTCTGGAAGAAGGTGGCTGGAGATGAGCATGCTCTTCTCCTTCATCTGGGAGATCCGCTGGAGCAGGTCGATCATCTCGATCCTTCCCTCGGGGTCGAGGCCAGCAGTGGGCTCGTCGAAGAGGAAGAGGTCCGGATCGTGCACCAGGGCCTGGGCGAGCTTGGCCCGCTGCTTCATCCCCATGGAGTACTCCTCCACCTTGCGGTAGCGCTCCTCCCCCACCCC
>JBHHWA010000145.1:0-3243 GCA_046756285.1 Thermoplasmata archaeon | reverse complement strand
AGCGACATCGTCCTAATGGAGGACCGGAGCGCCATGCTCCGGGACCTCCATCGCCAGGTCCTGCGGCGGGTCGTCCCCGAGGAGCAGCTGCAGGAGGTCCAATTCACCGAGGAGCAGGTGCAGGACTACTTCCGCCAGAAGGCCCCAACGGTCGCCGCCCAGACGGACATCCTCCCCCTCCTCGAGAAGGCCGGTGCCCTCAACCTCGTCCAGCAAAAAGGTCGAAACGTCTACGACCTCTCGGAGGCCGACGCGGAGACGGTGCGGGCGTGGTGTGAGCAGCTCGTGGAAGCGGGCACAGTGTCCTCCGCCTGGACGCCCAAGGGCATCCTCTGGGTTTCAGCGACCGACGTCCCCGCCTACGCCGCCATTTACGCCCGGCCAAGGCGGATTCGGGCCCTCGATCAACGAATCCTCGACCTTCTCCGCAACGGGGCGAAGACCGCCAAGGAACTCGCCCAGGAACTTCAGGTTCCCCGTGTGGAGATGAACGACGCCCTGCGGCGCTTGGAGCGGGGGTACCGCCTCGGCCGGAAAGGGCTGACGGAGCCTCCGTACGAACCCCGGGACGTGGAGGCCGACCGCTTCGAGGAGGCCTTGGATCAACTGGTCATCCGCCTCCTCGGCTTCCAGGGCCCCATGACCCTCGAGGAACTCGCCTACGAGCTGGACCTGCAGGGGGAGCTGCTGCGGGAGGCCTTGAACGGCCTGGTGAACGAGGGGGTCCTGGCCTCGGGGCACTTCGTGGTGGACGAGGCGTATCAGTACATGCAGGCCCAGGACCTGCGCCGGCTCGAGGCCAAAGAGGAGGCGCTCCCGACCTTCGAGGAGACGGCGGTACGCGCTTACCTCCTGGACAAGCAGTTCGAACGCCTCGACTCCGTGGACGCCTACTTCGACCGCTTCCTCGAGGCGGGCATGCTCTTCAACGTCTTTCACCGAGTCGAAGGCTTCGACGTGGAGGCGTGGTATCGCCGCCGCGAGGCCGGAGAAATCCTCGAGGGTCGGTTCCTCCATGGACGGGTCCGCTACGTGCGGCGGGAGGAGGCTTTGCTCTTCGCCTCGGCCTACCTGCGCCCGCCACTCGGACCGTTCGAGGCGCAGGTCCTCGAGGCCGTCGCCGCTGCGGACGGCTTGGACCTGGACGGGGTCACGGAAGCGGTGGGGGCGGATCGGGGCCGCGTCAAGGAGGCCTTGCACGCCCTCGACCGGGGCCTCTACGTCATTCGGAAGTTCACCGGGAGCGACGCCTGGACCTCGAAGAACATCTACCTCGCGTACGAGCCAGAGTCGGACGTGCCGGACGCCCGCGAAACCATCGTTCGTCGCTTCCTCCGGGCGTATGGTCCCGTGAGCCCGGCCGGGGTCAAGGGGTATACCGGGTTTGGGTACGCGGAGGCGGAATCCATCGTCGATCGCCTTCTCGAGGAGGACGTCGTGTCCAGGATCCTCGTGCAAGGGGATGGCGACGTGGAGATGCTCCTCCTCACGGAAGAGCTGCCGGCGCTGGAGGATGCCTCCGCGCGAGCGCCTTCCGACTGTCTGCGCATCCTCTCCCTCAACGACCCGTGGATTCAGCCCATGTGGGCGGAGGTCAACAGTCGATACGGGGACGGCTGGTACTATCCCGTGGTCAAGGACGGGAAGCTGGTTGGGATGGTGGAAAAGTGGCAGATGAGCGGCTGCCTCGAAGTGCGGGAGATCGAATTGGTGGATCCCGGACACTTCCCGGAGGTCCTGACCGCCGTCCAGGAGATGATGGGCTTCTATCGGCAGCGTGGCTACGAGATCGTCCGGGTCGTCGGCGCCTTCGGAAAGGCCGTCCTCGATGCGGGAGTCGCAGAAGCCTTCGAGGAGGCGGGGTTCCACCGGACGAACGACTTCTTCGCGTGGGGGGAGATGGTCCCCCACCAATACTCGTGGGAGGAGGTTCTCAGCTACCTCTTCTACCGCCAGGGCATCCATCCCGAAGGGAAGTTCAAGGACGCCTTCGCCGCCATCGAGGCTCTCGGGGGCCTCCGGTCCGACTTCGCCTCTATCCTACGCACCCGCCGATACACGCCCCTGAAGGAGCTCTTCGAGAAGGGACTCGTGGGGAAGGGAATGGCCATTCCCCCCTACGCCACCTACTGTACGGAGGAGGACCTGGAGCTCTACCGGGCAGCGAAGGCCGTGCCCCTGGAGGAGGATATGGAGGAGGTTTGGGAGCTCATTCGGGAGAGCGAACCCATCTCCAAAAGCCGCCTCCTCGCCCTCGCGCCCTTTCCCCAAGAGGTGACCGAGCGGGCCCTCCGCAAGCTGCTGCGAGCCACCTGCGTGGTTCGGAATCCCCGCAACCGGTATCGGACGGTCGGGGATGCGGGGCTCGAGCCGAGGGAAGCGAGAAAGGCCGTCGTCCGAAGGATCTTCGACGGATACGGCATCTTCAGTGCCGAGAACCTCGGGGCCTACACCCGGGGCCACTTCCGGATGGGCGAGATTCGGCGCATCCTGCGCGAGCTGGAGCGAGAGGGGGTCTTGGTCAAGGGCTTCCTCGTGCGAGGGGAACCCACCGTTTTCTGGATGCTGAACGAGGGCGGGGTGGGGCAAGTGACCTACAACGGACGCTTCGTCCTCTCGCCGTGGGACAACCTCTCCTTCTACCTACGGAGCCACCTCCAAGAGCGGTGGCGGATGGGGAGCTGCTACGTGGCCTTTGATGGCCCGCGCTCGGTGGCGGCCTTCAAGGCCCGGAAGCGAGGCGACGAACTCCGCATCACGGAATTCCAGGGAGACTCCGCGGCCCAGGAACTCCTCCGGGCCTTCGCCTACGAGAACGACCTCAGCCTCCGGGCCGAAGGGGAAGAGGACGACGACTGGGAGCTCATTCGTTGGTACGAGCGAATGTATGGCGGCGTCCGGGAATAGGCGGGTCGCACCCGGTCTCGTGGAAACCTGAAATAGCCACGACTCGTTGAAACGGCGTGAATCACGAGTTCTTCGCCGCCGGTGCGGTGGGGATCGGCCCTGCCTTCCTCCTCATGTTCTACACGCTCCGCCGCTACGAGTACCCGTACGTGGACAAGGCCCTCTTCCGCAGCGAGCGGCTCTTCCTCAGCTTCGCGATCGGGCTCATCATCGGCGTGATCACCGCGGTGATCTTCGACAGCCTTCGTGTGGCGACTGTGGAGGTGGCCGTCCTCGCTCTCGTCGCCGTCGCCGTCTTCGAGGAGTCCTTCAAGCTCGTGTACCTGAACTACAAGC
>JBHHWA010000144.1:0-3269 GCA_046756285.1 Thermoplasmata archaeon | reverse complement strand
CTGGACGCGGCCCTTCCCCAGGTGGCGGTCGTGGTCGTCAGCGGCGGGACCGGTCTCTCCCCGACGGACGTCACCATCGAGACCATCGCGCCCCTCTTCCAGAAGGAACTGGACGGGTTCGGGGAGGTCTTTCGATCCCTCAGCTACCGAGACATCGGCACGGCGGCGATCATGAGCCGCGCCACGGCCGGGGTGATCGATGGGGTGTTGGTGGCCTGCCTGCCCGGTTCCCCCAAGGCGGTGCGCCTCGCCATGGAAGAGGTCTTGCTCCCTGAGATGGGCCACATCGTCGAGCAGCTCTCGGGCGGCGCCCATGGCCACGCGTAGGGAGTCCGCATGGCGGGGAGTCGGTCCCCGTGTGGCTGCGGAATCCTCTTCCACTCCCCCCAGGGCCGTGGGACCGGTCAGGCGGAGGTCCGATCAAGTGCGGTCACCGCTGTGCCTCGCGACCGAGGCCCCATCCCGTTTTTCCACTCGAGAGTTGAGTCTATCCGGCCCGCGGTTGAGCGTATCCGGACCGGAGTGGAGGTTATCAGTTATTATTTTGTAGATAGTATAAATATACTCCCCTCTATCTTATCCTCATGTCTCGGAAAGTGTCCGGCAATGGGCCTGTGAAGATGACCGCCCCGACGTCCAAGAAGGGACGAATCCCCGCCCTGCTCGGCATCCTAAGCACGATGGTTCGCGGCGGCCGAAGGAAGAGAACGGGGCGAGTCGACCTGGCGGGTGGGATCGCCGTACCCCGGGGAGTTCGCTTGGCTCACTCCCAGACGGTTCACGTTGTGGGGAGCGACCTTCGGCTCCTCCGATAAGCGG
Source organism: Thermoplasmata archaeon (assembly GCA_046756285.1). Lineage (GTDB taxonomy): Archaea > Thermoplasmatota > Thermoplasmata > RBG-16-68-12 > JAJISG01 > JAJISK01. Next base: position 2,450 of record JBHHWA010000144.1, on the reverse strand, counting down.
TTAAGGCCCGGCCGAAAAGGGGAGAGGCTGCCTAGTTCGTGGCGGCTTTTGGCGCCTTCGTCCCGCTTCCCTTTCGGGGAAGGCGCCTCCCATACTTGGTCCCCACGACCTCCGCCATGATGCTCAGGGCTAGCTCGGCGGGGGTGGTCGCCCCCATGTCCAGGCCGATCGGGGCCCGGAGCCGGCTAAGGAACGCCTGATCCACGCCCAAGTCGCCCAACTCCTTCATGTCGTGGGCGATGCGGTCGCGACTGGCGAGGAGGCCCACGTACCGAACGGGAGCCTGGGCGAGCGTCGCGAGGACCTGGATGTCGCGTGCCCCCTTGGTCAACACAACGACGGAATCCCTCTCCGCCCAGTCGAACCCGTCAAGGTCGTAATCGGCGTCCTCGATGAGGACGTCGGGCTGGCTCTCCAGGACCGGCTTGTGGTCGATGACCACGACCTCCATGTCCAGGAGCTTGCCCAGCTCTACGAGGTGGTCCTCCAGCGGGTCGCGCCCCCCCTCGGCCACGAGGATGAGCCGGTCGGGCGGCAGGTACGGTTCCACGTAAATCTCCATCACCCCTCCGCAGTTCGTTTCCACGTGAATCTCATCGCGCGTTTGGCTCGTGACGGTGCCTCGGACCGCCGATTCCACGTCCTCGAGGAAGACCTTGACGAGTCGGGGCTCCCCCGTCTCCATCGTCTGGACCGCGACCTCCACGATGGGCCCGTCGGGACAGGCCCCGCCCAGGGTCCCGAAAGTCACCTCCTGGTCCCCGGAGATGATCATCTTGAACCCCGGTTTGCCGAGGGAGGAGCCCTCGACGCCGACGACGGTGGCCACGGAGAACGGCTTCCGTGCCGCCACTAGGCGGTTCATGTTTCGGGCGAAACCATATTCGTCCACGGCCGGGTTTCTAGGGACGGCCTCGCCTTAATCCTTTCTTTCGATTAGACAGGGCCTCTGGATTCTGTGGGGCCCTGGAAAGCCTTTTATTCACCTCTCGGTTACCAGGGGCTTACGGGGGACTTGCGTCGTGATTCCGCCTCAGTTTGAATATTTCGCGCCCTCTTCGGTCGACGAGGCCGTCGAGCTTTTGGAACGGTTTGATGGCGAGGCCAAGGTCCTCGCCGGGGGAATGAGCCTAATCCCGATTCTCAAACTCCGCCTCGCGGAGCCAGCGGCCCTGGTGGACATCGGCCGTCTCCAGGACCTCTCGTACATCCGGGAGGAGGACGGGTGGCTCCGCATCGGGGCCAACACCGTCGTGAGCGATCTCCACGATTCGGACCTGGTCCGTGAGAAGTATCCCATCTTCCATGACGCGACCTCGGTCATCGCGGACCCGCTGGTGGACAACATGGGTACCGTGGGTGGAAACCTCGCCCATGGCGACCCCGCGAATGACCTTCCGGCGTGTGCCCTCGTCTTGGGGGCGCAGGTCGTCGCCCAGGGGCCAAAGGGTTCGCGGACGATCCCCGTCCGGGAGTTCTTTGTCGACACGTTCGAGACCGACCTCGAGGATAACGAGATCCTGACCGAAGTCCAGGTTCCCACGCCGCGGCCGAACCAGGGGAACGCCTACATCAAAATCGAGAAGCGGGCCGGGGACTTCTCCATCGCCGCGGTCGCCGCCAATGTCATCTTGAATGCGGACGGGACGGTGAAGGAAGCGGGGATCGGCCTTACCTCGGTCGGCCCGACCCCCCTATTCGCAGAGGAGGCCTCGAACCACTTGGCTGGGGGGAGCGCGGACGAGGCGACGATCGCGAGGGCAGCGGAGCTCGCAGAGCAGGTGGCCGACCCGGTCTCCGACCTCCGGGGACCGGCCGAATACAAGCGGGCAATGGTCGGGGTCCTGACCCGCCGGACCGTGGGGAAAGCCCTCGAACGGGCGGGAGGTGGCTAGGATGGCCGTCGCAGAGCCGCAGGCGGGAGAGGACGGCACCCCTCCGACCTACCCCATCACCGTTTCCGTGAACGGCGCCGAATACGAGGCCACAGTGGAGGGCCGGACACTCCTCGTCCACTTCATTCGAGACACCGTCGGTCTCACGGGCACCCACATCGGTTGCGACACGACGAACTGCGGGGCCTGTACCGTCCTCCTCGACGGGAGGGCCGTGAAGTCGTGCACGATTCTCGCCGTCCAGGCCGACGCCCGTGAGGTCCAGACCGTCGAAGGCCTCGAGACCGACACCCTCCATCCCGTCCAGGAGGGTTTCGTCGAGGAACACGGCCTCCAGTGCGGTTTCTGCACGCCGGGGATGATGATGACCTCCGTGGCCCTCCTGGAGAAGAACCCGGACCCCTCGGAGGACGAGATCCGGCATGCCATCGCCGGAAACCTCTGCCGGTGCACGGGCTACGTCAACATCGTCAAGTCCGTCCAGTATGCGGCGAATAAGATGCGTGGGGAGGACGGAGGTGAGGGCGCATGACCGTCGAGGGCGGGATCGGGCAG
>JBHHWA010000143.1:0-3281 GCA_046756285.1 Thermoplasmata archaeon | reverse complement strand
GAAGGGCCTGCTCGAGGCCTCTCGCGCCTGGGGCAAGGCCTTGCAGTCGTACGTCACCGACACCTCGCTCCTGCTCCACGCGGCCTTGGAGGAGGGGAAGGAGGTCCTCTTCGAGGCGGCCCAGGGAACGCATCTCGACATCGACCATGGGATCTACCCCTACGGCACGTCTTCCAACGTCGTCGCCGGGGCGGCCTCGGTGGGTTCTGGGGTGGGGGTTCGGCACCTCGACCAGGTCATCGGAGTCACCAAGGCCTTCACGAGCCGCGTCGGCACCGGCCCCTTTCCCACGGAGCTTGGGGGGGCCAAGGCGTCCCACCTGCGTGACCGGTCCCTCGGCGAGTACGGGACCACCACCGGGCGCCCCCGCCGCATCGGCTGGCTGGACCTGGTTATGGTCCGGTACGCCGCCCGCGTCAACTCCCTGGACTCCCTTGCCGTCACAAAGCTGGACGTCCTGGGTGGGCTGGATCCGTTGAGGGTGTGCGTGGCCTACGAGCACGACGGGGAGACCCTCCGGGAGTTTCCCGCGAGCATGCGGGTGTTCGCCGCCTGCCGACCGGTCTATGAGGAGCTCCGGGGGTGGGAGGATATCAGCGAGGATAGCTGGGTGGAAGTCGTTAAGAAGGGCTACGATGAGCTGCCAGGGGAGATGAGGGCCTACCTCGATCTCCTCTCCCGCGAAACCGGGGTGCCCGTCGGCCTCGTCTCGGTGGGTCCCGCGCGGGAGGCCACGTTGGACCTCCGAGGGAAATGACTTGCCGGTCAGGGGCCGCGGCGCGTTGCTGGTCATCCGGATCGCGGCCATCGGATCCCTCCTCGCGTTCATCGCCCTGGTCCTTACCACCATCGCCCTGGTGATCCCGGGAAACCTCGCGATTCTCCCGCCCCAGCTCGACGCGACGAGCGCCCGCTTCCAGGATGGCCGGGTCTACCTTGACACGACCCTGGGGGTGGAGAACAACGGGTACCACGACATCACCGACCTGAGCCTCTTCGTGCAGGCATCCGTAGACGGAATCCAGATCTCGGACTACCGGACTCCACCCGCTACGGCCGCCGTGGGGCAACAGACACTCATCAACGTGAGCGTGCCCATCGACCTGGTCCCCCTTGCGGCGTCCGGCGCCCTGATCTTTCGGCCGGCGGACGTGAACTTCACCCTGGGCGTTGCCGGAACCACGACGCGGAGCTTCATCGACTTCGGAGCCTCCTTCACCTTCCAGCAGCCGGTGGACCCCCTCATCCGTCAGGCGGCGGTCGACCTGCCGAACAGCACCCTGAACGTGACGTCCCTCCTGTGGACGGTACCCTACACAGTGGAGACGGCCCCGTTCCTGCAGGGCGACACCACCGCTCGCATCACCGTCTTCAACGATACGGGAGTTCGCTTGGGCAACACCACGGAGGTCATCCGCCTCGGAGGGCTGGCATGGGGCAACGCGACCTTCGGGGTCTCCGTCGCTGCGGGTGTGGATCTAGCGACCCGGCCGCAGGACCTGACGGTGCGGGTGGAAATGACCCTCCCCGGTGGGCTCGCGGTGGCGAACGACTCGGTCGTGCCCTGGGATCCGGGGTGGGGCTAAGTGGAATCCAGGCACCACCCGGGACGAGCTGTGGTCTCGGCCATCGCCAACGCGATCCCCTTCGTTGTCGTCCCCATCTTCATCCTCCGCACCCTGCCCGACCTCCTCGGTCCGGTCCTCCCCTCGGCCGTCCTGGATCAGCTGCTCACCCTGGAGTCGACCATCCTCCCCCTCGGCATCGGCGTCACCGTCCTCGCTGCCCTCACGGCCTTCTTCGGGCGCGGGTTGGTGGGTCGGGCTGCCTTCGGGTCGGCGCGTCAGGTGGGGAAGCTGGCGTGGGTGTACTTCGTGCTGGCCGGAGGCCTCATCAGTCTCAGCTTCCTGGGCTTCTCCTTCTTCGTGGACTTCCAGCGGCTCCTCTACATCCTCTACGCCGCCATCCTCCTCGGGGCGCTCTACTTCGTGGTGGAGTACTTCGTGTATCGGCGGGCCTTCCAGATGGCCCCCTACCCCATGGAGGGGTACGCGGGCGGCCCCTACTAGGCCGTCGGGAGGGTGGCCAGGCGCTCCACGAATTGGCAGGACTGGCAGAGACGGGCCATCGTCGGCTCGCCGCATCGTTCGCAGGAGGACAACGAGGCGGGGGGATACCGCTCCCGGAGAAGCTCCTTCAGCTCCTCGTAGCTACTGAGAAGGGCATGCCGCGTGCCGGGGCTTTCACGCTCCAAGTCGAAGAGGACCTCCCTATAGCGGTTCCGGAGCCCTCGCTCCGCGTAGGGGCACGAGCCGTCGTGGAACGGAATCTCCCTGAGGAGCGCGTAGAGGTAGACTTCCTTCTCGGGTACCGTGCGCAACGGCTGGACCCGGGGAACCAGGCCCGGCTGCAGATGGTCATGGGGTCCCATCCGAGCGAGCTTCTCCAGGTCCGCCCGACCCAAGTTCATGAGCACTGTCTGCGTCGTATCGTCGAGGTTGAGACCCGTGGCCAGATAATCGGCGTCGACCTCGCGAGCGAGCACGTTCAAGGCCTTGCGGCGAAAGACGCCGCAGTAGGAGCAGGGAATCGTCTCGGGGTCGGTGTCGACCACGGCATCCATCTCCCAGCCAACCAAGTCCCGATAGGCCAGGATGCGGTGTTCGAGATCGAGGGCCTCGCACAACGCGCGTGCCTGCTCCAGGCTCGGCGGCCGATACCCCGCGATGCCCTCATCGACGGTGACAGCCACCAAGTCGACATCGGGGCGACGTCCGAGAATCGCGTGGAGCAGATAGGTGGCCACACTGCTGTCCTTCCCCCCCGAGAGGGCACACGCGATCCGGGTGGATCCTTCAAAACGGAGCTGTCGGCGCACCTCCCGCTTGGCCCGCGTCTCCACGAAGAGGGCGAAGTGCGCCGCACAGAGGTGGGCGCCACTGTAGCGGACGAACGCGACCGCCTCCTCCGCGCACCGGTCGCACCGCACGATTGGCCATCGAAGCCCCTTGCCTTAAAGCTTGGAGGTTGGGCGGGTTCCTGGCCTCCTATCCACGGATGATAATCGGGTCGCCAAGCCTTTTACAGCCTCATCCCAAGGCGAGAGGGACTGGAGATGAAGGCAACCTCGCCCTGGAGGAAGCACGTCCCCTTCGCCCTCTTCATGGCCGCCCTCTTCCTCTTGGCCTACTACCTCGACCAGAACCTGAACGAATTCCTGCCCGCTCTCCACTCGGCCCGCATCCTCATCCAGCTCGCCCTCGCGGCCACCGTCATCGCGG
>JBHHWA010000142.1:0-3304 GCA_046756285.1 Thermoplasmata archaeon | reverse complement strand
CCTCCACGAGGTGGACCACGCCTTCTTCGTGGAGTTCGTGGTCAGCGTAAAGGGGCTCGCACTTGAGGGAATGGCCCGCGGGGAGGAGGTGGATCCCGCGCGGCACCGGCTGGAGCAACAGGTCAAGGCCGTGACCTATCACATGCTCGAAGTGAACCCGACGGAGGGATATGCGACTGTCATCTTCGACGTCTAGACGGTGCGAGAGAGGGGGCACAAAGGCGTGAAAGCCACGGCCATCGCGCACCCCATTCAGGGCCTCATCAAATACCACGGCCTCGCCGATCCCGTGCTTCGGCTGCCCTTCCACGACTCCATCTCGGTATGCACCGCTCCCCTGGTCACCCGGACGACCGTCGAGTTCGGCGACTACGAGAAGGATGCCCTCACCGTGGACGAGGTCTCCTTCACGGCGCGTGGCCTCGAGCGGGGCGTGGCCGTCCTGGAGGCCGTGCGTCGGCGTGCCGACATCGAAGACCATGCCCGGGTCGTCTCCACGAATAGCTTCCCAGCCGGGGTGGGTTTGGGAGCCTCGGCCTCCGGCTTCGCCGCCCTCGCCGTAGCGGCCGCCAGCGCCGCGGGTCTGGAGCTGACACCCCAAGAACTCTCCGTCCTGGCCCGGAGGGGCGCCGGATCGGCCACCCGGGCCGTGACCGGAGCCTACTCCAAGTGGCGGACCGGGTCCACGGACGAGGAGTCGTACGCAGAGCAACTGGCCTCCGAGGACCTTCAGATGGCCATTCTCGTCGCCCTCGTTCCCGCCTATCGGGACACGGAAGCCGCCCATCGGGAAGTCGTCAACTCCCCCTTCTTCACGGCCCGCCTCGCCGAGGTGCCCCGCATGCTGGCCGAGATGGAACTGGCCATCGGGAACGGGGAAGTCGGCCGGATCGGGGAGCTCGCGGAGCGGGATACCCTCCTGCTCCATGGGATTACGATGACGGGCCCGCAGGAGATGGTCCTCTGGACGCCCGAAACCCTCAGCGTCATCATGGCCGTTCGCCGGATGCGGGAAGAGGAGATCCCCGCCTTCTTCTCCATCGACACAGGCGCGACGGTCTACGTGAATACCTTCCCCGAAGACATCGGCGAGGTGGAGGCACGGATTCAGGAATTAGGGATCGAAACCCTGCGGTGTTGGGTCGGGGGTGCCGCGGGGACGGTGGACAACCACCTCTTCTAACGAAAGGCAAAGTTAAGGCCGGTGACGAACTCCCTGGCGGGAACGGCGTTGCCCCTCTGGTCTGACGCGCTCAAGCAGGGCTTCCGGCTCGTCCCGCGCGCGCGTCTCCTCTTTCTCGTTCCGGTGGGATTTGACCTGGCCATCCTGGCCATGCTTCTCATCGTCGCGATGCCTACGGCGGCCTCCCCTCAGTTTACCTTGCCCGTGGCCCTCCCCTCCGTATCCCAGGTGCGGGGGCCGGGCGAGGGCGCCCTTCCCTTCTACCCCCTCTACATGCTGACGGCATCGGGCGATCTGGCCACGGCCCTCCTCCTCCTGGTCCTCGTGGTCCAATCTTACCTAGCGACCGGCTACCTGGGTCGCCTCGAGATGATTCGAACCGGCAGGACGGGGGGGTTCTTCGCCTCGGCCAACCTCGCGTTCGCCCGAGTCCTCGCCTTCTTGGCCATCACGACATTCCTCGTCCTCGCCGCGAGTCCGTTCCTCCTGGGGGGACTGGGGCAGGGCCCGGCGACGATCTTCGTCTTCGCGGCGGTCCTGGCCGTCCTCTATTTTCTCTTCCTGACGCCCTTCGTCGTCGTGGTCGACAACGCCCCCCTCTCTTTTGCCCTCCGCCGGAGCATCGAGCTGGCCGCCCGGCGGTTCCCGGAAGTCGTTCCCTATTGCCTCGGCTACGCCACGATCACCCTCCTCGCGTCCATCGCCTTCTTCCTAGTCGGGTGGTGGCCCGTCGGCGTCCTGGTCTTTCCTTTCCTCTACGCCATCGTAGGCACGGGCTTGGTCGGATCCACACTCTACCTCTACGAAGGCCTCCGACCCGTCGAATCCGTCCCGGTGTTGACCCCGGAGCCCGAACCTGTCGAGGAGGCCGTTCCCGCGTAGAACAAGGCGTTTAAGCCCCCACCAGATAGTCGGCGGGTGAAGGTCGTCCTCCTGGGGCCACCCGGGGTCGGGAAGGGGACCCAGGCGCACCGGCTCTCGGAGATCCTCCGCGTGCCCCGCATCATCACGGGCGACATGCTCCGGGGGCACGTGGTCGCGGACACCCCCTTGGGTCGGAAGGCGAAGGGGTACATGGAGCGGGGGGACCTGGTCCCCGATGACCTCATTACCGAGATGATTCGGGAGCGGCTCCATGAGGAGGACGCACGAGAGGGCTTCATCATCGATGGCTTCCCGCGCACCCTCGCCCAGGCCGAGGCCTTCGAGGCCCTGGTGACCCCGGACGTCGTCATCGCCCTGGAGGCGTCGGAAGAGAGGCTGATTGAGCGCCTCAGCGGGAGGCGTGTCTGCCGGGAGTGCAAGTCCATCTACCACGTGGTCCACGACCCGCCGAAGCGGGAGGGAGTCTGCGATCGCTGCGGGGGGGAGCTCTACCATCGGGAGGACGACACGGAAGAAGTCATTCGGGCACGGCTCCGCGCCTATCGACGCGAGACGGAACCCCTCATCGCCCGTTACGAGGCGCGATCGTCCCTCGTCCGCGTCCGCAGCGTAGGGGGTATCGAGGAGGTCACTCGAACGTTGCAGGCCGTCCTGAATGGGCGCGGTCTGACCTAGGCGATGCCACCGCCGGATTCTTATGAACCTCCCGCTTTGAAGGGCCGGGGCCGATGGGGTAGCTTGGACATCCCAAGGGCCTGCGGAGCCCTAAACCCGGGTTCAAATCCCGGTCGGCCCATCCCACGCGGCATCCACACTCCCCCGGGAGTCATCCTGAAATAGGCGCTTACTCGTCGCCTTCATGCGGGAATCTGAATGGGTGAAAAGCAGAACGCCGACCGGTTGAGAACGATTGGGGTTGAGAGTGTCCATATAACCTTGAACGTTCTCCCCCCACCGAGTGCCTCCTTCTTTCTGTTGATAGGCAACATCACCGAGGTCAATGGCGGGAGCGCCACGGGCAAATTCTATTGTCGAGGGGTCTTCACGGACCCAGAAGCCATTGGTCTGCGTCTGCCTCCCCTCGTGGAGGGAAAGCCCGAACCCGGCGGCTCGAACTTCGTGGACCAGCGATTTCGCATCGACGGGGAGGGCCAGATTTACGGGACCGGTGATGAGGGGGACCCGCCGCTGCTTGTGGTCGGGGGGACAGGGGCCTTCAAGAAGGCCAAAGGGACC
>JBHHWA010000141.1:0-3314 GCA_046756285.1 Thermoplasmata archaeon | reverse complement strand
AGCCAAGGCTTCGATTGGTCCGACTTCACCCACTTCGGTGACTTGGACGACATCTTTGGAAGCGGCATTTTCCGTGACTTCTTCGGCGGCGGTTCCACCCCGTTCGGAGGCAGCCTCTTCGAGGAAATCTTCCGTCGCCAAGGCCGGGCAGCCTACAGTCCTTCCCGCGGCCGCGATCTCCGAATGGATCTCGAAGTGAGCCTGGAGGAGGTAGCCAAAGGCGCCGAGAAGGAGATTCGGGTGCCCCACGGCGTTGCTTGCGAGGATTGCCGAGGGACGGGAGCGAAGGACGGCAACCTGACGGAGTGCCCCCAATGCAACGGGACGGGTCAGGTCCGCGATGTTCGCCGCAGCGGGTTCAGCCAGATGATCAGCATAACCCCCTGCACGCGCTGTGGGGGAGCGGGTCGGCTTCCCTCCGAGCCATGTCCCGAATGTCGCGGTCGGGGAGCGATTCAGAAGACCTCCCAGGTCTCGGTGGCCATTCCGAAAGGGGCTCGGGACGGCCTGAGTCTTCGCGTTCTCGGCCAAGGGGAGGCGGGAGATCGCGGAGGGCCGGCGGGAGACCTCTACCTCGTCCTCCACGTCAAAGAGCACGACCTCTTCCGGCGGGAGGGGAAGAACGTCATCCTAGACGTGCCCGTCACCCTCTCTCAGGCCGCCCTGGGCGGTGAGCTCACCGTGCCCACCCTCTATGGGAACGCCACCCTGAAGGTGCCCCCGGGGACCCAGAGCCACACACCTTTCCGATTGCGCGGGAAGGGCCTCCCGGACCTCAACGGGGGCCGTCGCGGTCATCAGCTTGTCCGTGTTGTCGTGAAGATGCCGAGGAAGCTGTCGGCAGAGGCGAAGAGGCTCTTCAAGCAGTTGGGAGAGTCCCTGGGGGACTACACCGAGTCGAAGGCGGACACGTCGTTCCGGCCGCGGTAGCCTGGCGCACACCTCTTTAACCGCCGCCCCGGTTGCTCCCCCCATGGGAAGGGTGCTTGGGGTCCTGACGCGGGACTTTCGTCTCTACCACGACCTGATCTCCTACCTGAAGGAACGGGACCTTCCCTTCCAGAGCCTCTCCTATGATGTGACGATCCCTCTGGAAGTCGGCGTCGTGCTGACGTCGGCCGAGGAGGCTTCGGAGATCGACTTCCCCTTGACGGTCCCAGCCGAAGAGGTCGTGGACGCCGTGGCGAAGGCCCAGCAGCTGCTTCGAGGGAAGACCGCCTTCCGGGAGATTGTCATCGGCATCGATCCTGGCCCGCGTCCTGGGGCGGCCATCCTGGGCGATGGGGAGGTGATCGACACCCGAACCGGGGCGTCTCCCGAAGCGGTTCTCGATGTCTGTCTGGGGGCCCTCCGCACCTACACGTGCGAGGCGTTCCGGGTCCGCATCGGCCATGGGGATCCCACCAACCGCAACCGCATCATCAACGTGCTCACAGGTCACGGGCTCCTGGTCGAGATCGTCGATGAGAAGGGAACGACCCGGCGCGACAAGAGACGGGAGGACGCCCGGAACATCGAGGCGGCCATCGACATCGCCTTGGGCCGGGGCGTCCTTGCTGAGACCTCCTACGAGATCCTGCCCACGGTAGGTGAGTTGAAAGACATTCAGCGGAGGAGCCGCATCCGTTCGGAGGGCCGGCTAACGATCTCGCAGGGGTTGGCGGAGAAGGTGGCGCGGGGCGAATTGACCCTGGCGGAGGCCATCCGTGCATCCGCGGGAGAGGCGGGTTGACACCCGTTATCAGGCACGGCCAGGTGACCCAAATCATCAAATAGCTTGGCTCGTGTTGAGAAAATGGGATGCCAGATCGGGTGATTTTGAAGGTCGCCGAGGCTCCTCAGTCGGACGTCGGCCTGGGTCGCGCTAGGGTGGACACCCGCACTCGGATGACCCTCGGCGTCGACGTCGGGGAGATCATCGAAATCGTCGGCAAGAAGAGCACGGCCGCGAAACTCTTCCGCACGATGCAGGAAGACGAAGGCAAGGGCATCGTCCGCATCGACGGCCTGGTTCGTCGCAACCTCGGCGTCTCCATCGGCGACAAGGTGGAGGTCAAGAAGGCCGCCGTCGACGGCGCACAGCGGGTCACCATTGCCCCCATCATCAGCGAGGGGCACAAAGTCAGCTTCGGCCAGGGCATCGAGAACTTCGTGAAGCGGGGCCTCCTGAAGCGCCCTGTGGTGAAGGGGGACGTGGTGATCGTCCCCGGCATCGCCCTCATGGGCGGCGCCCTCCCCTTCATGGTCATCCGCACGGCCCCCCGAGGCATCGTCCAGATCTCCGAGGAAACGTTCATCGAGATGAAGGAGGAGCCGATCAAGGAGGGGGAGATTCTCACCCCCACCATCACCTACGAGGACATCGGGGGGCTCCACGAGGAGCTCCTGCGCGTCCGGGAGATGATCGAGCTCCCCCTCAAGCATCCTGAACTCTTCAACCGCCTCGGTATCGACCCCCCCAAGGGCGTGCTGCTCTACGGCCCGCCGGGGACGGGAAAGACCCTCATCGCGAAGGCGGTGGCCAACGAGGCGGGCGCCAACTTCGCGTCCATCCAGGGCCCCGAGATTATGTCCAAGTACTACGGGCAGAGCGAGGAACGGCTCCGGGAGAAGTTCGAGGAGGCCCAGAAGAACGCCCCCTCGGTCCTGTTCATCGACGAACTGGACTCCATCGCCCCGAAGCGGGAGGAGGTCACCGGGGAGGTGGAGCGGCGCGTCGTGGCCCAACTCCTCACCCTCATGGACGGCCTGAGCGGACGGGGCCAGGTCATCGTCATCGGGGCCACGAACCGGGAAGACGCCATCGACCCCGCCCTTCGGCGGCCGGGCCGGTTTGACCGGGAGATCGAGATCGGAGTCCCCGATCGGGACGGGCGGATGGAGGTCCTGCAGATTCACACCCGCGGCATGCCCACGGAGGGCGAGCCGGAGGACCGTAATAGGCTCCTCACGGAGATGGCCAACATCACCCACGGGTTCGTCGGCGCGGACTTGGCTGCCTTGGCGCGAGAGGCCGCGATGAAGGCCTTGCGCCGGTACCTCCCCGAGATCGAGCTGGACAAGCCCATTCCTGCGGACGTCCTGGAGAAGATGCGGGTCATCCGTGGGGACTTCAAGGAGGCCTTGAAGGAGGTGGAGCCCAGCGCCCTTCGGGAGGTCCTCGTGGAGATTCCCCGCGTCGCGTGGGATGACGTGGGCGGGCTGCATGAGGTCAAGCGCCAGCTGGTCGAGGCCGTGGAGACGCCCATCAAGAACCCGGAGTCCTTCCGCCGCATGGGCATCCGGCCGCCTCGGGGCATCATGCTCTACGGCGC
>JBHHWA010000140.1:0-3315 GCA_046756285.1 Thermoplasmata archaeon | reverse complement strand
AGGATGCCCGAGAGGGAGCCGGCCATGGAGATCATGCCGCTGGCCCGCGCGTAGTGCTCCTTGGGAATCATGAGGGTCACGGCCGCGGAATAGGCAGGAAAGTGGAACGCGGAGAATGCCCCGGCGATGGCGGCAACGGGGTAAAGGTGCCAGATCTCAAGCCGCCCGGAAACCAGCAACACCAGGAGGATGGCGGTGCTGATGCCGGCTCCAACGTCGGCGAGGACCATGACGAGCTTGCGGTTCCACCGGTCAACCCACGTCCCGGCGAAGGGGCTGAAGAGGACCGTGGGAGCGAATGCCGAAAGGCCGATGAAGGCCAGGACCGTGGCGGATTGGGTGACTTGGAAGGCGAAGAAGATGACCGCAAACGTGGTCATCCCGGTGCCCAGGATGGAGGTGAGCTGGCCGGCCCAGACGATCAGGAACGCCCGGAAGCCCGTTGGACGACGCGTCGCCATGTCACCGGCGGATGCCGGGGCTGACACCTAACACCTCTCCCGCCGCGCGGATATTTGGTTTTGCCCAGAAGGTCCTGCCCGGTCTCGAACAGGCTCGTGGCCCTCAATCGGCGGAGGATTCGCCTTCCGACTTCTCCTCGGCAGGGAGCGGCCGCCTCTCCCCCACCCGGGCCGTTTCGTGCACCTCCACCTTCTCGGCCTCGACGACGTCGATGCGGCTCTGAGGCCCGATGCGGACGTCTCGACCCCGGACCAGCTTGGCCCGGGTGCCAGAGACCGATACGTGATTCCCTTGGATGGTCTTGGCACGAAGCCCACCCCGCCGCCTGCTTCGCTTGACCCTGATCTCCTTCCCCTTGATGACCGGGACTTCGGCGGTGTCATCCAGGAGGACGCCGATCGTATCCGCCTCGAGCCCCTCCCCGATGCGGAATCGACCGCGGGACTTGAAAGAGTCAGCCCGCACCCAGCCGTTCACCCGGAGCATGCCTCCGACACGGACATCCTGGGCCTCGATGCTGCCCCCCACGTCGGTCATCCCGGAGGCGGTGACCTCTTCGGCCCGCAGGTCGCCTTGAATCTTGGTGGATCCGGAGGAGTGGAACGTCTCGGCCTTGAGTTCCTTGTTCACCTTCGCGGACCCCGAGACCTTGAAAGTCTCGCACTCGCACCGCCCTTCGATCTTGCAGGCGCCCGCGATACGAACCGTCTCCGCGATGAGATCGCTGGTGACCTTCCCGGCCCCGGAACACCGAAACTCCTCGATGGGCTCGTCCAAGGCGACCTTCCCGACGGAGCGAATCACCACCTTCCGCCGCCCCTTCTCGTACTTGGGCCCGACCTCGCGGAAGGCCTTCTGAATGTGTCGGCCGACGTCGTCCATGTGCTCGTGGAACTCGTCGCCCAGATTCGCCTCCAGGGTCTGACTCACCTCTTTCATGACCGTGTCGACGGTCTCCGAGACGAGGGTAGAGATATCGACGGGGCCTGCCCTACGGCGTCGCCCGGAGGCCTCCTTGCCCCCCTCCGGGGGCGCTTCGGGTTCCACCTCGGGCATCGCGTCGTACCGCGCCTTGATCTCGCGATACGTCTCCTCGCTGATTTCCCCCTCGGCAAGCCGACCCTCCAGCTTCCGGAGCAAGTCTTCTCGGCTCATCGCAGGAGGGTTACCAGATCGTGGCCCCCAGACACGGGGTACCTTCGGTCGGTCCGGTACTGCCCACGGGAGGGGAGGGTAGCGGCCGTGCCGCGCGTTCCACGACCCACGTTGGTGAGCACGGACAGGAGAGCCAGCAACCGTCCGATGCGGGAACGGGGTGCACCCGCCTTCTTCGCGGCCCCCGAGGAGCCACGCATACGCCTCGTCGCGTTCATGGAAGATATGAGTGAGAGGGCTTTATTTATACTATCTTCAATATAATAATTGATATCCTCCACTGAGGCTGGGATAAGTTCAACCCACGGGTGGAAAAAGGTCAAATAGCCGCCTTTGCCTCCTTCCTCCGATGGAAGAGCAGGCCCTTCAGCTCCTCCAGATCATCGCCTCCCCGAGCCGCTTCCGGATTCTCAACCTGCTGGAGAAGGGCGTCGACCACCCGGAGGACCTCGCGGGACGGCTGGAGCTCCGTCGCCAGAGCGTGGACAAGCAGCTCCTGGAGCTCTACGGCTGGGGGTTCGTCGATCGGAGTGCCGTGTTCCCGGCCGACGGGCGGCCTCGCATCGTCTACCGGCTGAGCAGCCTGGGCCTCACGTTCATTGAGAAGGCGTCCGCCATCAGCCTGGAGTACTGGGAGGACATGCTGGCCGACTACAAGCGCAGCCTAGGCATCCTGGAGGACGAGCTCGCGGGCGGCGACTTGGACGAGGGGGCCTACCGAAAGCGGCGGCGGTCCCTCGAGACCCGCTACGACAACTTCCTGCGACGCGAACTCGAGGGCTAGCCGAACATCGTCTCCCGGGGCGTCTCCTCCTCCTCGGGCTGGGCCGCCTCCAGCACGTCGATGGCCAGGATCATGTGAAGGGGGAGGACACGGATCTTGCCCTCGTCTTCCGTGTGGGTCTCATCCAGCTCCATCACGACGGCGTCGTCCGTCCCCACCGTGGCGAAGCCCTTAAACACCCCCGAGGTCCGCATCGGCGCCTCCCGCGACTCGACGGAAGTCAGCCGGTAGCGGGACCCCTTCGTCATCATGAAGATCTCTTTCTCATCCTTCCCCATGCAGTGAACCTCCTTCGATTAGTCCCTGGAGGTGTTCGACCGTCCTGCGGTAGTTTTCCATGGCGACCTCCACGTGGGCCTCCACGAAGTTCCACGCCTTCGCCAGGTTGCCGTAGCGAATCCGGTACCCCTTGCGGGGTCCCTCCGGCGTGGCCACCTCCACCTCCTCCAAGAGATCCAGGGACTTGAGCTTGTTGATGTGGCGGTAGACCGTGGCCTTCCCCGTTCGCAACCGCGCCGCCAGCTCCTCTGCGGTCCACCCCCGCTCGGAACGACGGAGGAGATGGTCCATCAGGAGACGGTAGGGTATCCCGCTCCTCACTTCGGCGTCCCCCGCTCCCGCCCGGACAGGCAGGTAGCCGATTTGGCCGAGGAAGAGGAGGGCCACCTCCTGTGGGTCCTTTACCGCGTTCAGCGGGACGTTGCTCACGACGTGAATCTGGAAGGCCATGGAACCCGCCCGGTCGAAGACCGCCTCCTTAGATATTGGTTTCGAGATGCGGCCCACCCTTCGCGAATCGGGCTGACGCGCGCATCAAGACCGCTCCCGGCAGTGCGAGGAAGACGAGGGCCACGGGGCCCTGACCCGTTAGGGCCCAGGGAACCAGGAGAAGTCCGAGGAGAAACGCGACCACG
>JBHHWA010000139.1:0-3323 GCA_046756285.1 Thermoplasmata archaeon | reverse complement strand
GCCATGGCGGGCATGTCGGCGGCCCTGCCGGGCACGGTGGCGGCCCTGACCACCCGGCCCGTCATCGGCGTCCCACTGAGCGGGAAACTCAACTTGGATTCAGTCCTCGCCGTCACCCAGATGCCTCCCGGCATCCCGGTGGCCGCCGTCTCTTTGGATGGAGCCGTGAACGCCGCCCTGTTGGCGGTAGAGATCCTGGCCCTCGCGAGCCCGGACCTGCGGGAACGGCTGGAGGCGTACCGGGATCGCATGCGGACGGCCGTTGCGGAGGATTCTGGGGACCTGGGTGGATAGATGTTCTCCCCCGAGACGTTCATTGAGGAGGCCGTCGAAAGCCTCCGGAGAGAGGTTTCCGGGAAGGCCATAATCGCGGTCTCGGGCGGAGTGGACAGCACGACCGCGGCCGTCCTGGCTTCCCGCGCGCTGGGGAAGAACCTCCTGGCCGTTTACGTGGACACCGGGCTCATGCGGCAGGGAGAACGGGAAGATGTGGAGGCGACGCTCGAGAGCCTGGAGGTCCGCTACGAAGTCCTGGAGGCCGCCCGCCACTTCTTCGGGGAGCTGAAGGGGGTCACGGATCCGGAGACGAAGCGGAAGGTCATCGGGAACACCTTCGTCCGGCTCTTCGAGGAAGAAGCCCACAAGGTAGGGGCTGAATGGCTGATTCAAGGCACGATCGCCCCCGACTGGATCGAGAGCGGCGGCCAGCTTCGGGATCGCATCAAGACGCACCACAACGTCGCGGGACTTCCAGCGGACATGGCGTTAGAGGTCGTGGAACCCCTGAGGGATCTCTACAAGGACGAGGTTCGTCGAGTCGCTCGTGCGTTGGGTGTCCAGGCGGCGGAGCGGCAGCCCTTTCCAGGACCGGGCCTCGCCGTGCGGGTGCTGGGGGAGGTCACACCGGAACGGATTGGCATCGTGCGAGAGGCCTGCGCAATCGCGGAAGAGGAGATCGAGAAGGCGAGCAAGGCGAGCCACATGGAACGCCCCTGGCAGTACTTCGCCGTCCTTCTTCCTGTCAAGTCGGTGGGGGTGGAGGGGGACGTCCGGGTTTACGGCCATACCATCGTCGTTCGGGCCGTGGCCTCCACGGACGGCATGACGGCCTCCTTTTCGCCGATCCCCTCGGACGTGCTCGGGCGCATCTCCACACGGATCACGAACGAGGTCCGCGGGGTGAACCGGATCGTCTACGACGTGACCAACAAGCCCCCCGGCACCATCGAATGGGAGTGATTGGCCCCCGATTGGGAGTCCGTCGTCTGCAGGGGAGAACCTATTATTATCGGGGGCCGCCTCTAAGGACCGTATGCGGGTCTTCGTGGTCGATAACGGCGGCCAATGGACCCATCGCGAGTGGCGCGTTCTCCGCGACCTGGGGGTCGAGACCAAGATTGTCCCGAACGACACACCCGTGGAAGACCTCGCAGTGGATGGCCTGGTCCTCTCCGGCGGCGCCCCTCGGGTCGGCCTCGACGCCTCGAAGATGGGCCGGAATGCCGATTACCTCGAGAGCGCGCCCTATCCCATCCTGGGAATCTGCGCCGGCCACCAGTTCATGGCCCTCCACTTCGGGGGGCGTGCGCGACCCGCCCAGACCCCGGAGTTCGGACGGACCGAGGTGACCGTCGAGGATCCGGGAGATCTGTTCGTCGGACTGCCCCGCCAGCTCGTGGTTTGGGAGTCCCACAACGACGAGGTGACTCAGGCCCCGGACGGGTTCCGGACCCTGGCCCGTTCCGATACCTGCCCCGTCCAGGCGATGCAGGCGGTGGATCGTCCCCTCTACGGACTGCAATTCCATCCGGAAGTCGAGCACACGCAACACGGTTATCGGATCTTCGAAAACTTTCTCAAAGTGTGTGAGGACGCGGGGTAGCCCGCGCAAGGACGGGTTTGGGCGTGACGGAAGCGGACCGGGGGAGCGTGCTAAGGGAGGCCCTCAAAGACCTCCACAAGAACGAGACCTTCGAGCGCGCCTTGGGGCGAATCCTACGACGCCACGGGAAGGGATACGAAGAGTACGTCGAGATCATCGGGGCCGTGCGGGCCCAGGCCAAGCGCGAGGGAATCGAACTCCTCGAGGCCGCCCGCAGACAGGCCCTAGACGGATAGGACTTCGGGGTTCACTAAGAACTCCGGCACCTCGCCTTCCAGGGCCTTGGTTACCTGCTCCACCGCCAAGAGGCCTGTCCTGCGCTGTGCCTCTTCGGTCGCCGCGCCAAGATGGGGCGTAAGAACGACGTTTTCCATCGCCAGGAGAGGGCTGCCTGTGGGGGGTTCCCTCTCAAAGACGTCGAGGGCTGCCCCGGCGATCTGGCCCGCTTCCAACGCCTCGACGAGGGCTCCCTCGTCTACGATAGGTCCTCGGGCGACGTTGATGAGATAGGCCGTGGGTTTCATGAGGGCCATCTGGGGACGAGAGAGCATGTGGTGCGTCTCCTCGGTTAGAGCGGCGTGCACGCTAACGAAATCTGCGCGTTCCAAGAGCTGTTCGAGACTCGTGAGCCAGATTCCTCTCTCCTGAGCCGCAACCGGTTCGACATAGGGATCGTAGGCGAGTGTTTCCATCCCGAGCTCCTGGCAAATCTGCCCCACCAAGCCTCCGATTCGCCCCGAGCCCACGAGGCCGAGCACTTTCCCCGCAAGCTCGCCGCCCCGCAACCGGGCCTTTTCCCATCCTCCGGCCTTGGTCGTCCGATCCGCCTCCGGGATGCGCCGCGCGAGACTCAGCATGAGGCCCACGGTGAGCTCGGCCACGGACTGGGAGCTCCCCGCAGGGGCGTTGACCACGAAAATGCCCCGCTCCGTCGCCGCCTCGACATCGATGTTGTCGACCCCTACACCGGCTCGACCCACCACCCTTAGGCCTTCGCCACGAACCAGGACGTCTCGGGTTACCTTCGTTCGGGAACGCACGATGAGGGCGTCGAATCGCCCGATGAGATTCAGAAGTTCTTCGGGTGGCACCTCCTGGGCAGTCACGACAAACTGGCGCTGGAGGACCTGGAGTGCCTCTTCATGAAGAGGATCCGTCACGAGAACCTTAGTAGACTGGGAATCGATCGTCATCGGAGGACCAGAGGACGGTTGTGAGCGCTGGGAGCGCGATGGCCAGAATAAGCGTTGCGACCGCCCTCCTTTCGTTAAGGTCTGCCCGGAGGTGGTGCGTATTCGGTGAGGGGCTTCGAGGTGAACCCGCCCTCTTTGGCCCGCGCGATGGCCTCCCCCGCTGCCCGGGCGGCCTCGACGGTTGTGATGAATGGAATGTTCAGCTCCACGGCCAGCCTTCGCATCATGTAGCCGTCTCGGCGTGCACC